>NZ_JBRREB010000010.1:0-99425 GCF_056759995.1 Stenotrophomonas sp. STEN030
GCCATGCTCGGCATGAGGCTTTACCGGGAACGCCCCATGCCGAGCATGGCTCGGCACTACATCTGCTCAGAACTCAAGCACCTCACCATCAGCGGGAACCCGCAGGCGATCCGCCAGCCCTGCTTCCCGCGAAGCCAGCGCCAACGCCCGCCGACTCACCGGACAATGGCTCAACGCCTCAAGATGGTTGGCAACAACAACGCCTTCTGCAAGGCGCGCAAACGCCAGCGCCTCATCCAGGCCCATGATGATCTCTCCACCGAGATCAAACCGCGCGCCGCCGGCTGGAATGACACAGACATCCGGCTGATGCCTGCGCACAAAGTCTTCGACGGCGGGCGTAAGCACGGTATCACCAGACAGATACAGACTAGGCTCGCCGGGGATCTCAATCAGATAGCCCACGCCGTGCTCCATGAAGCGCCCGATCACACCGCGGCCATGGGTGCAGCGCACGGTACGAATGCTCCCGCCCAGAAAAGGACTGCCGAGTTCATGCGTCTCAGGCAATGGCTGCACGTTCAAGCCGCGCGTCGCCAGATGCCCAGCATCATGCGGCGTGCAGATCACCGGAATGCGGCGCTCACGCAACCAGCGTTTGCCCGCACGGTCTAGATGATCGAAGTGGCCCTTCTGACAGTGGGTGATCAGGCAATGGGTAACCGACTGCAGCGACGGCTCGGCTTCCGCTGGCAGATCCACCAGCGGGTTGCGCTGCAGACCGGCAAACAGGCGCAGCGGCGGCAACGTCGCCCTGCCTGCCAGCATCGGATCGACCAGGATCCGATGAGGACCGATTTCGACAATGATCGTGGCATTGCGGAGCTGCTGGATTTTCATGGTTTGGCCGTCGGAAAGAGGTCCCCATGGTGAGCCGGTGCGGCCTGTCTGATAATGGCAAGAAATGCCATATTCCATTCAATAACGGCCATGCCAAAAACCTGCCAGATCGGCCTCCTGCTCTATCCCGGCTGCATGCCCGCAGGCCTGCTTGGCTTTGCCGACCTGCTGCATGCAGCCAATCGTCGTACCGGCAAGCCGCTGTTCCAAACCAGCTTCGTCGGCTTGAAAGCCGGGCCGGTAAGCTGCAGCCAAGGTCTGGAAATGCATGCCCATTACAGCATCGACGGCCAGTCTTTCGATGCCTTGCTCGTACCCGGGTTCTGGGCCGAATCCGCAGCCGAGGTGGAAGCCACGCTGCGGAACAACGCTGCACTCATACGGGCGCTGTCGCAGCTTCCAAAACGCTCCCGACTATGGAGCTACTGCGTAGGCGTCAGCCTCGCTGCAGCCAGTGGGCGCTTGGACGGGCAAGCAGCCACCGCGACCTGGTGGCTGCTCGACAACCTGCGCAAATGCCATCCGAAGATACGCTGGCAGGCAGAGAACACCTGCATCTATGCGGCACGACATGCCACCGCAAGCGGCGTCAGCGGCTACCTGCCGATTGCCCAGAATCTGATCGAACAGACAGTCAGCCCAGCCATCCTGCAGGATCTGGTCAAGCTGATGGTGCTACCAAGGCCGGCGCAAACACACGATGCCTTCCAGGCGCTGAGCCTCATCCAACAACCCAGCGGCTTGCTGCGCAAGCTACACAAATCGGTTGAAGCATTGCCCGCGGATCAATTGACCGTGGACAAGCTCGCGGAACTGCTGGGCATGTCCGGCCGCACGCTTGCGCGCAAGGTGAAGTATGAAACTGGTTACGCCGCCGCAACGTACTCGCGCCGCATCAAACTGGCGCAGGTAGCCGAGCGCCTGACGCTGACCTCGGCGCCGCTTTCAACAATCAGCAACGAACTTGGTTTCAGCAGCGACTCGAACCTGCAGCGCATGTTCAAGGAGCTGACCCGGCTCACGCCCATGCAGTATCGACAACGATTTTCGCGCGAATGATGTCACCGAGCCGAGCATGGCTCGGCACTACATCGCATCACGCACGACTGGGCTTCGCTCATCCTGTTCGTCGTTTAAACACGATACGCACGGACGTTGGCGGCCATCCAAGCCAGACAGCCAGCACCCTTATTTGGTGCCAGCTGCGTTATCGCGCCGGAACAGCTCCCATTCTTCGATCTGGGTGCCATCGGCAAGGTGGCAGATGCCGTACTCGCCGCCTTCACTGTTCTTCTTGATCTCGACCTTGCCGCCCTTCTTCACGCAATACTCGGATGCGGGATTGGCCATGCCTACGCGCCGCTGGCCGGGATCGGTCTTTGCGTCATTTTTCGGCGCGCAGGCCGCAACCAAGCCAATCAACGACAAAGCAGCCATACAAAGTACTAGGGATTTCATTGGTGCTCTCCGAAGCCATTGCCCTATTTTCAGCCACAGACCAGCAAAAGATTGTGATGACCTTGCGGCCTACCAGCCAACGCATCGGACCGCCGCATTCAAAGCATCGCGCGCGCATTGCACGCACCCTCAACGACTTTAGCGAGGCTGCCAGAAACCCAGGTTGCCGAGCGACCCTGCACGCCAACAGCCCATGCCCACAACAGCGTTAACGGAAGCATTGCGCCACACCGGCAGGTTTGAATGCCCATCCGACAGCCAGTAAAATCCTCCCTTTGTAGAAGGAGAGGAACGTGGCCAAAGACGAGCTGCTTCACGACATGTTGAACACCTTGGACAGGCTTATCACCGTCTTCTCTTCAGCCACCCCGGATGAAAAAGCCTGGCGCGAGGCGATCATCGAGATGCGTCAGATCCGCGCCTCATTGCCTGCATCTCCAATATTGGAGAGATTCGTGGGCAAGCGCATCAGGCAGTCTCTCGATATTCGCGGCTTGAGCCTCACCAATGGCCCAGCCACACGAGCTCTTCTCGGCCCCAGCATCGTGGCCAACCTGACGCTGGCCAGGCAAGTCCTGGAAGGCTACCTGGGCAAGCCCTGAGGATAGAAACCAGTTACCTGTCACTCTTGGCGGCGCCTGCCCTGAACAGAAATCAGCGACAGGTTTACGTCAATGCGTTGAGGCGACGCTTCCACTGTTCTTCGGGATTTGACCGGCACAAGCATGCTTGTGCCAATGTGCGCCTCTCGCCACGGATCGGCATCGGCCTCAATTTCAGTGCGCAGGCCGCCCTTTCTTCCGGCTGCTACGATCCGCCGCCCTACCCGACAGAGAAATCTTCAATGTCCGACCTTCCGCCTCTTCCCAGTCTCGCGCTTGGACGCTATCGCCACTTCAAAGGCGGCGAATACGAAGTCATCGGCCTCGCCCGGAGCAGCGAAACATTGGAAGCGCTGGTGCTCTACAAGCCCTTGTATGGCGACCTGGGCGTGTGGGCCCGACCCTATGCGATGTTCGTGGAGCAAGTGACTGTCGAAGGCGTGTCTCAGCCGAGGTTTGCCTACCAGGGCTGATACCCGCGTAGTAGCAACTAGCAGCACCCTCGCCGCCGCGGCCGGCTGATGGCGTTACCGGCAGGACAACCAGCTCAGAAGACCGACCATCGCCAAAACCCAGAGCGCTGTCTTCACCGTTCCTTCGATCATGTTGCCGCCGAAGAGAAATTCCAGAACGCGCCACAGGGCGGATGGCTTACCGGGATAATTCATTTGCAGCCTCATTACGTCAGACGTCGGGCGATCAAGCACGGCCGCCCTTTGGGGCTGTGATCCTAAACCCCACTGAGCAGCATTGCACCGTCTTGACGTACCCCACCAGGGTCTGAGCAAAGTGAGGTGCTGCAAGAACAAACAAGCAACGTAGTCCCAAGTCCGAAGACAGCCGACGCTACCGATGTCCCCACTTCTTGAACGCAATCTCTGCCGTCTCAGCTCGTAATCTGCGCTCATTCCGTCGCGCCCATTCCTCGCATCCCGCCTTGCCCGTCTCGTAGCTCCGGCAGCTGCGCGGCGGATGCAGCACCGCTCCGCCAGGTGGGGGCAGGTGGTAAGCGAGATTCACGAACCACGATCCGTCCAGCCGCTCGACCAATCGGGATACGGCAATCTCGTTGACGTAAATCGCCGTCAGCCGGCTCTCGAAGTCTGCGACCTTCGCCCATTTGAAGTTGTCTGGAAGCATGGCCCAGCATGGCGTCTCATAGGCTGGGATCTGAGACAGCAACGCCCTCAACCAAGTGATGCCGGCTTGAATGACTAATCAGCCCTGGACTCATCCGGCCAGAGTGGCTCTCGCTCGATCGGGCGGCTGATCTGGATGCGGGGTGCCTCGATTCTCGAACCCTGCCCAACAGGGACTGGAGTTGGGACTGATCTCTCAGTAAGTGTGTACGCCGAAAGAGAGAACTGGCGAAGGACTCCTTTGCACTTGTCGCCCCACAACGAGTAGCCCGAACCAGTGTCGAACCTGATGGGTAGCGAGTACAGGCCATTCTGATCAGTGAGTGTCAGAGCTGGTCCGTAAGCTTGCGAATTCTGCAGCCAAGAGGCGCCCACAATGGCTCCAGCTAATGGCGCACCACTCGCATCGACGACGGAGCCAGAAATGACATAGAAGCGAGACTCGCATTTCGCCAGCCCCTCTGGAACAGCGACTACGAATAGAAGGAGTATCAGAAGTACTCGCATAGGACTAAACACCCAATAGCAGGATTCCTATATCGGTTATACCGGCCTTACCGATTATCCGCGCCGCGTCGTATCGTCCCTCGCCCCGCTTGAGACGGCCCGACCTCCGGGTTGCAGGGTCGAGCTACGAGGTGACGGATCACCACTGGATGCACGTCGCACCCAAATCCAGACATGCCCCAGCCTATCGGGCCCCCTTGCTCATCCCGTAGCCACCTCGGCCGGCTCCTTCGCCTTGGTCGGATAGGTAAGCAGATAGAGCAGCACCAGGATGCCACCTACCGGCGCCAAACTGATCAGCTGCCACCACGGGTTCAAACCAGCGTCACGCAGGCGCCGGGTGCAGGCCGCAATCCAGGGTAGCAACACCAGCAGGGAGGTAATTTCCAGCGCCCATTGGCCAATGGCCTCGGCGAAAAGCTGGGCGAAGGCAAGCACCATCGCAACAGCCAGGGCAAACCACCAGAAATCCGCCCGCGGGGTCGTGCCGGTGAACTCCAGACCGCGCAGCACGCCGTCGCGCATTGCCTCCAGCGCTGGCTGACTGGGGGACGGATTGCCGGTCAGCAGGCTTTCGGCAGGCACCTCGAAGACCGCAGCCAATGCCCGCAAGGATTCGGTCGAGATCTTCGCGCCTGATTCCAGCCGCTGGATGGTCCTCAGGTTCAAACCGCTCAGATTGGCCAACTGCTCCTGCGACCATTGCCGGCCAGTGCGGAGCTCGCGAAGTCGGGCGCTGTTGATGTGCATGAAAGATTCCTTGAATCAGTTGTTTGGCTCACCAACATCATCCCGACGCTCCCGGTCGCGGGTAACGACATCAGCCCGACACGGGCAGGACACGAACCCGGCCCGACACTGGCGGCCCCATATCTGGCCTGAGCATAGCGCCCTGCGCACCCAGGATTCATGCATTGGGGGAGTCATCCTGAGGACAGCCTGCAGGGGATACCCCGAGAACTGGTCGCGGCCAATCACTGTTCCAATGCATCCAGCCAGTGCCTCGTGCCTCATCACGAAGTAGCGGACACCTGGCAACCACCACGAAAAAGGGCCTGCGCAATGAAGCGCAAGCCCTTGTACGTGTTGTAGTAGTGGTCGGGACCGCCGGATTTGAACCCGCGACCCTTTTCTGCCCCCAAGCATCTGCACTGACCCCAAGAAACAGTAGCTCCCTGTTGAATGGCGCGGCGCAGGAAGTCCCGCGGATGCTAAAACGCTATGCATCGAGATTGTGTTCGTAGAAAAAGTGTTAATTACTTACCTAGAATTGCTTTCCTTGATCACTTCAAGATAGTCTGAGCTCGCTCCAGTTGCGAATCAGGGATAACTGATATCTAGTCTGGCGGCGACGTGAAGTCCGACTTCAATCACAAAAGGAAATTTGATGATGAAGAAGAAATTTGCATTTATTTTAGTTTCTACAATAGCTCTCGGGGCGTTTTCCGGCACTGCGTTATCTTCCGACGACTACACTTGGACAGAATTTAGAAAAGTGAGCGGATCGGCTGCAAGCCCTTACCATGTGTATGCAAAGTATAATTGCAGAAATACTATTGGCGGAGGGACTAACTGCCAATTTGCGGGCTTCATAACCAAAATAAACGAAGCCTTGTAATCAAAAAGCCCGGATTAATATTCCGGGCTTTTCTATTCCAATGCTCGCGGAAAGCCCGTGACTCAAGAAACATTGTCGACCCCCCCGTATTTCAATGCCAGGCTAAATTAGAGGTTTTCGTTTCTTGATACTGGCGAAATCCGGCAGGCGTCAGTCCGCCGAGGCTGTCGTGAGGTATCTCGGTGTTGTAATCGGCCAACCACTGCTCTGGCTGTTCGGGTACTTCCCCGACATTGCGAAAGACGTGCATATCCAGCACGCCACGCCGGAAGCTACCATTGAAGCGTTCGATGTAACCGTTCTGCATCGGCTATCCTGGCTCGATGAGATCCAGCGCGGTGTTCTTGCGCTTGGCCCATTCCGCCAACGTCAAGGCGATGAATTCAGGGCCATTGCCCAGGCGGAGCTTTGCGGGATAGCCGCGCCACGCCGCAATTCGTTTCAAAGTGCGGATGACCGAAGTAGCCGGTAAATTCAGATCAACTTCGATGGCCAAAGCCTCGCGGCTGAAATCGTCAATTAGTTTGAATGTACGGAACCGTCGCCGATCCCAAAGCGCTTCGGACATGAAGTCGATCGACCAGCTGCCGTTGATCTGCTTACCGGCCACCAACGGCATCGGGTGTCGGTTTGGAAGACGCCTCTTCCCTCGCCGACGCTGATTGAGCTTCATCAGACAGTACATACGTCAGGCACGCTTGTGATTCAAGACCAAACCGCGGCGACGAACAAATTGTTACAGCTTGCCGAAGCCACGTTCCAGAAACCGCTCAGAGAGCTCGGCCAATAACGCGATCATCTCTTCGTCCCGATCCGGTCGATGGCGGTAACGTGCCGTCGATTGTGGCATCCCTATCCCGCACAGGCCCTGCGTTCGCTCCAGACGTGGCGGTCCTGCCGCCAGGCCAAGAGCGAGAGCTTATGCGCCGGGCCTAAAGTGATTTTGCAATCAGATCCTTCAGCGCATGATTCTCCATCGCCGGTTCGGCGTACATCGGCTTGAGCTTTGCGTACTTGGCTTCAATGTCGCGCAACCGCTGCACGCCCGAAGTTTCCATGCCGCTTTACTTGGATCTCCAGACGTAGGAAGTCGCATCGGAAATGCCAAGCTCGCGGCAGACATCCTTGACCTGCCTTCCAGCCTCAACCTGCTTCAACATCGTAACGATCTGACTCTCGGTGAATTTACTCTTGCGCATCAGTGGTCTCCTTGGGGCTGGTTGCCTTGAGACCTCCAAGAATGCCTGGATCAAGTTTTCGGGCAGGCGACATTTCCATTGGGGCACAACTGCCCCCCCCAAAAAAAAAAGCTCGTCCTCGCGTTAAGTTACACCTCGATAGAGCAATGCCACCGAACACCTAAGGGTGAGAATAGGGTGCACAACGAAAAAGGGCTCACGACGAATGCCGTAAGCCCTTGTTCTTAAATCAGTAATTGGTCGGGACGGCCGGATTTGAACCGACGACCCTCTGCCCCCCAGGCATCGGCGATGTTCCACCTAAGCCATTGGAATTGCGGGGAAATGATGGGGTGCGCACTCGGACAATATTGGCCCCGCAGGGCCCATGCATATCAAAGACTTACGCTGCGGTAGGGTGCACTCGCGCTACTACAGCGCTTAGCTCAACATCCTCGCCTCGCTTGCCGCCCGAGTGCCGCAAATTGCCACTTCTAAGCCAGCTAGGCAGCGTCAACCCCCGAATGTCGATTCGACATATCCCCGATCGAACACCCAGACACGACTTGGGGGCGGTTTTCCGCCCCCTTCCCCAGTTCCTAACTACTCAATTCCTCAACAGCGGACCAAGAAGCGCCAAGCTTCATGACCGTAGTCGTGGGCGTCCAACACTCGCGTCGAATTACGCACTCGGCGATAGCGGCAGTACACCCAACGGAACCCCTTTGGGGCCGGATGACTTTGCATCTGGCATAACACCTCCTTTTGGAGCCAGATTTTGTTCTTGCCAGACAGTCCGGATGTAGTTAGAATCCCCGGTTAGCTGAGTCAAGCAAGAAATTGGTGAGGGCTCCACTCCCACCGAATACACACGCGAACCATCCTTTGGTTCGCGTTTTTTTTAGCGGATTTGCCCCCTACGGCGCAATCCAGCAAGGCGAACACGAGCTGCATCAAAGCTCACCCCGCAAGCGTCTGCCAATTCAAACTCTGATCGAAGCCGTTGCGCGACCGCGACCGGTATCAACAACGCGCCCGCGAACGTGTTCGCCTGCCACTCAGAATTCTCATAAGGCTTGAGTTCACTTGGCATCTTCATGCTGCGCGCCATCCCAATTCCGTTATGCAGCAACAAGTGCCCCAATTCGTGAGCTAGCGTAAACCGGTCTCGCCCCTGCTCCTCCAGGACACCCTGATACACGTCAGCTCGCAACCAGATCTCCGCGCTCTCTGGAAAGGTGAGCCCATGCGCACTGCCCATCTCCGCTTCTTCTCGGACCTCTAGGGTGAAATCATCCCAAAGGGCAGGAATCGCATGCTCAACCACTTCCACCAAGGGAAAGCGATCCGTGGTCACCCCCAGTGAGCGGCGGAAAAGATCAGCTGACGCGGTGATCTTGTCGATGCTCAAGGGTGGGACTTGGAAGCAATAACCACTCATAAGCCTTGTTCCTTATCATTTAAGTCGATCTAGTTGTGCCAACATTTTCTCCACCTCCTCAGCATTCATGGTCTCGAATCTCCGTGCGAAAGCGACAGCCAATTCCTTTGCCCGATCAGTCCTATGGTTGCCTAGCCCCACAACCACTTCATTCATTTGCTTTGCGGCCGCGACTTCCAAGCCCTTAACGTCCGCCTCCCCCAATTGCAGATGACTCTGCAATTTCGGCAGAAGTGTTGACGGAACGGGCTTGCGGCCAGTCTCAACTGCAGACAGGTACGCAGCACTCACCCCGAGCAGCTCCCCGAGCCCACCAAGCGTGAGGCTGTAATCTATCCGCAGCTTGCGAAGCGCCTTGCCAAACTCAGTCAACATGGCCGTCTCCTCCCTGCGAACCGATACGTGCCTCGAACATGTACATGGGAACCCTTCTAACTTCGCTGGACAATCCAGCGAAAGTATTACACCACAACCAGAATCCAAATTCAACCATCAGGTTGAATTGTTTGGCAAAAAAATTGCCAGGGACCCATCCGGACTAGTCCGCTAGCGGGACACAACATATACCTCCCTGTATCAACGTCAACACAAGATATGGTGAGGGGCCAAAAAGCAGGAGGAGCACCCGTTGGCAGGGCCACTCGTTGCCGTTCGCCGCTATCCGCCGTTCCACCCACATCTTGCGCTGGAGGTAGGAACCGGCCGTGAGCCAGAAGGACCGGCCTTGCCAGTGGACGCGACCGGCCACCTTCCCCTCCTTCAGTTCCAAGACCGCCACGGTCCCGTAGTTGAAGCAGAGGAAGCACGTATCAGGGTTGTCGAGCCAGCGATAGGGGGTTGGGAGCATGGCCCAGCATGGGGCCGGGCCGTCTCACGGGCTGGGATAGGTAATCAGCTGCCCGCACGCCAACGCTTGACGAAGCCAGTTCGGCTTGAATGAACTGTTAGGCCGCAGCCCGATGTGTGAGAAGCCAGCCTAAGGCGGAGCTAGCAAGCCCTCCCCAAAGCACTCCGACCGAGAAGCTCGTTCCGCTTAGGTATGCCACTGCAGCACCAACGGCCGAGCCAATGAGAGCAAACCAAGCAACCTTGCGCTTGCGCGAAAGGTACGCTGCCTCAATTGCTCGCTTCTGCCGAGTATCTTCTTGACGGTCTAGATCCGGTGCCAGAATGGCTTGTGCGATTGCGTCTGCCTGCGTCCTTTCCATCTTGCGAGAACTCCTGATAGCGGCCTAACTACCTAATAGACGGACCCTTGGGTCCGGTTATACGACTTACACACAAAGGAGCGCATGGTGGGCAGCCCCTTTGGCACAGCTTGATCTTAGGGCGGCTGGGTCCAGCTAACAAGCCGAAGCATAGCCGGACTGAGCAAGCCGCCATTTACGCCGCAATCTTGTGCTCGTAGAACGGATGCCGCTTGTCGTCGAAGATCGCGTACAGCGCCTGCAGTTCTGCCGGGTCCGGGTTGAGCCAGGCCTCGATGTGCTCGGGCTTGATGTTGATGATGGTCCGATCATGGCCGGCGGCTGCCACCTCGGGCTCCGGGTCATCGGTCACCGCGGCAAAGCAGAGCATGTCCGGCTCGACGCCATCAGGGTCAACCCAGTTGGCCCACAAGCACGCCACGAACATGGGCTCTCCGGTTCTCGGCGTAAACCGAAGCCGGTGGTTTACCCCCTGCTCGTCCTGCACGTGCTCCATGAACGTGTGCACGACCATCAGCCCATGCGTGTAGCCGAACTGCTTGCGCCAGTACCGCTCCAGGTTGTCCCGGCGGGCGTTGTACGTCCCCGATAGCCTGCGCGTCTTGCCCTCGCCCACAAAGTCGGAAGATGCCGGCAGACCCGGCTTCCGCAGCTGGTAGCGCATCGGTTTGATCGCATAGCCGTCGCCTTCTCGGACCATGACTGGCGCGTACCACTGTGGAAAGAAGTCCCAATCGCGCGGTCCGAGTCGCTTCCGGTGCAGGTCATCCAGCCAGCCCTTCAACTGCTCGATCTTTCTTCCGGCTATGCCGACCTCTTTCTCTGCCGTCTTCGTGAACTTGGCCGTTAGCTTTCGCTCGTTGTCGGCCAGCCGCTTCTTCTGCTTGAACAGCTCGGCCTGCCATTCCAGCTCGTCCGACGCAAAACCCTCGGCAAAAGCTCGCTGTGCATCTTCTGGAAGGAGGGGCCCAACTGTCTCGACGATGCCCCTGGGCACCTTGTGCCGCTCGCTGCCATTGTTCTTCAGCCAGAGCTTGGTGAAATCCGCCAGCGACATCACCGGCCCTAAGTGGAGCAGGAGCTTCTTGTAGTCGGCCTCGATTTGAGCTGAATAGCACACGCATCACCTCCGGTTGACCCGAGCATAACGCCCCCGAGGCATAGGATTCGTGCATGGACAAGATGACCCGCGAAGAGCTGGACCATTGGATTCAGGACATGGCCACCCGCCTCAAGCCCGAGGCTGAAACCGCCCATGCCGGCGACCTGGCCGAGATCGTCGCTGGCGAAGTTGAGGTAATCGAAGCGCGTGTGGCGGTCGAGGACCTGGACCATTTCCACGACCAAGTCCGTAACGTAATCGAGGCTATGGCCTGCATCCGAGCGACCAACCCTGATGAACCAGCAGAACGCTGATTACAAGCTGGCCTTCAACGAGATCAGCCACGCCCTGCTCCACCACGGCGAGTCGCAGACCTTCTGGGGGATTTGCGATGAAGTCGAAGAGCGCCTGATCGACCATTACCCAGAAGACGAGACTGCGATCATTGAGCTCGTCGCCACCTGGCTAGTGAAACTAGGCGTGCACCCCGAGGGCACCTTGCAAGGGATGGCTAAATCATCCCTGAAATGCGGGCCCTATTTGCACTCATCCATGATGGCGGCAAACTTTTTGGCGGGCCCACGCTGGCCAGAACTACGCAACTCTGCCTTGACCCCGCCTGCGTCAGGCTTGAGCGTAACGGTGGACAAGATGTAGCGAACGTTCTGAATTGGGAACGTTATAACGACAGAGCTCCCATCCGGGGCAGTTGTGAGACTCGAGTCAACATCGCGCATCAGCGGCGAAATGCAAGACTCATAGTCCTTAAGCGACTTATCGCTAGCAACCACGTGCCATGGGGCAGTCTGCTGACGCTCGCTGTACGTGGTGCACCCCGACAGTGATACCGCCACCAGACCAAAGAAGACGCTCCTTATCGAAATTGCCATAGCTCACTCCCCCTTAAAGCCCTGCTTGGATGTTACAGCAGGCGTTGACACAAGTCCGCAGATGCTGACTTAGCCCAAACTAGTTTCCCGGGTTGATCCCAAAGTGCGCCGCGGCCCGATAGGAGTATGCGGCCTTGATACCAGCAACGATCACCAATGCGGGCAAGGGCTCGGCCGCACCAACCTCGTAGCTATCCCCCAATACCTGCTCGATGCTGTTCTCAATGACCGGCCCCAGGCTCTCTGCGCGCTTCACGTTTCCAATGTAGTGCCACCACTGGGTATGCCATAGCACCTTCCCATCAGTGCTCGGCGTGCCGTCCTCATTGGGTGTGAAGAAGATTTCGGCACGCCTGCAGAACAGGACATCGCGGTTGCTCTCATCGTAGACGCGCGTAACGTCTCCAAATTCATTGAGTTCCATTTCGGACTGCATTTCTTATCCCTCATTGTTCTGTTGCGATGATCGCCAGGTTCTGACTGGTAGTGATCGAGTTGATCGTTCCGGGGTGGGTTACAGCCTGCGACGTGTACCCAGTGATCACTGCCCTGTATGTCACCTGCTGCCCAGCCGGGGATGTGTCGTTCACCGTCAATGCTCCGCCCCATCGTGAGTTGGCACGATCTGGACCATCAAATTCGTTCAGTATGTCGATTGACCCTGAAACGTTCAGCGTCTGCCACAACGCTTCCGCCGCCGTGCCGATCTTTCGATACAACTGAATCGTGGCGGTGTTCGCGCCAGCGCCGGCAGTGAAACCGGACGATCCGAAAGCATTGCTGACATACGCCATGGTCCGCGTGAAGCTCAGAACAACACTTCGAGTGTTTCCGTTCGTGTCGAACGGGCCATTGATCAACTCAGTGCCAGTTGTCACCGTCGTCGTGGTCTGCACCGCGTTCTTCAATGTGCCTGCGGATAGCGACCCGCCGAAGTACCCGCCACCTGTTGTGTCAAGGTGAAACAGGCCATTGGCTTTAGTGCAGTTCGCTGCGCCCACGTTGGGCCCATACCACATGACCAGGTCACCGGAGCCGAACGAATGGCCCAGCACCAACTGCGCGGAGCCCTTCCAGATGCGCAGGTATCCGTCCAGCCATTCCATGCCCATGCCGGTAAGGCTGGAGATGACTCGGAACGCGCTTGCAAGGATGCTGAAGCTGCTGCGCGTGCCGTCGTTCTCGCTGACTGTGCCACTGATGTTCCCGTTCACATCAAGGACGTTAGTGACCTTGGCCCTTGCGATCTCACCCTCTTCGCCGATCAGTTCAACAGAGACATCGTCAACAAGCACTGCCGTGTTGGAGTTGTCGTTGAGGCACTGCAGTGCAAACTGCGTGATAAAAACACCGTCCGGAACGGTGTAGACATCGGTTACTTTCCGCCAACTGGCAGTCAAGGAGGTCACCGGCAACGATGCCCCCGCAAAAGCATATGGGTTAGTCCCATCGTTTCTGTAGAGGCGCACGCTCACACGAATGTAGCCGGTATTGGTGGGGGCAGATCCGGTAGTCCTTGCCCAATATGTAAGGCGGATTTTCTGCCCGGCCTTAACCCGCAGCCACGAGTTGTTGAAGACACTCGCCGCCGCCGCGATGCCCGGATTGAATCGAAGGCAGCGAGTGCCGCTGCGGTACACGTCATTTCTATACTGCGCGCTCGAAGGCAGGGCATATGCCGGCTTGTCTACGGTGCTTGATTGCCCCCACCCCTTATCAGTTTCGAATCCGCCATCAACCAGGCCGATAGAATTACTGACAACACTTACTTCCGAGAGGTTTGTGATAGAAGCTGCAGCGTCGTCAGCAGTTACCTTCACTTGAGAAAGCTGTGTTGCTACTGCCCCAGTCGCGGAAGATGCGGCTGACTCCGCAGCCACCACCCGCGCCTCGTTTGCCAGCTTGTCGGTACCGTCTGGCATTCGGGTTTCGATCGTACTCGTCCTGCTACCGAGCGCCAGGTCGCGCTCGACCGATGCCTGTTCTACCGTGGTAACGCGAGCATTTACCGTCACAGCGGCAGACGAGGCCGCTGCGGCGGCAGCCGCTGCATCCGTCGCTACCTTGTCGGTCACTGCAACCCAAGCAGATCCGTTCCAGCGCTTCGGGGTATTGGCACCGCTAGTGGTATCTATCCAGAGATTCTGCGAGAGCCGGTCCGCAACTGCTGGGGCCGAAGAACCATAGACCACCTTTCCCTTCTCTCCGGCTGCAGAAAGTGCATTGGCAGCCGCTGTCTGCGCCGCTGCTGTCGCCTCGGCAGTGGAGAGCGCCCCTGCACCAGCGGGCATACGTGCCTCGACAGTTCCAACGCGCGTTGAAACTGCGGAGATATCCTGCCCGTTCTGGGTCACTGTATTGGTCAGTACAACGAGACCTTGGGCAGTAGCAGCTGGCGTAGCGCCCACCCGGCTAACCTGCACATCATCGACAGCCCACACGCCAACCGTGTGACTGGTTTGCACGTACAGAATCCCGTAAGCAGCACCAGCCGGTGGTTGCGGCATCTTTCCGACCACTTTGGCCCATCGGCCCACCGGGGTGTTCTGGGCCGCACTCGTAGCGAAGGCTCCTAGACTACCGCCAGACGCATCTCTCCAGGAGACCGACAAACGAATGTAGCCGTCAGGGTTGGGAGCCCCCATCGATCCACACCAGAAGGAAACATCTATATCGTCGCCGGAGGCGACGTACAGTTTTGACCTGTTGTAAACGGTACCCTGTCCACCGCCATTGATACGCAAATGGCGAACACCTGAATGTGGGTCCGTTGTAACGTAGGTGATTCCTGTTGGAAGCGTGTCTTCATTTGAAGAAGGCGAGCCGTTCCACCCGGTCTCCAGCTCGAACGATGGATTGAGCAATGTGAGGGTGGAGCCGATAGCAGCCGTGTTCTGCGAGATCTGTTGGCCCTGGGCAACAACAGTCCCGTTCAGAATGCCAACATTGTTGTTGGTAGATTCCACCGAGGCCGCTGTGGCCAATCCACCATTGCCCACCGGCATACGGGCTTCTACCGCCCCGAGCCTCGATGACACCGCTCCAGTCGCAGATGCAGCTGCTGATTCTGCGGCCACCACCCTTGCTTCATTGGCCAGCTTGTCCGAGCCTGTCGGGAGCCGACCTTCGATCACGCTGGTTCGACCGCCCAGGGCATTGTCACGGGTGACAGATGCTGTTTCGGCAGTTACCACCCTCGCTTCATTCGCCAGCTTGTCTGAGCCTGTCGGGAGCCTGGCTTCGATCACGCTGGTTCGACCGCCCAGGGCGCTATCACCAGACGCACGCGCCGATGCCTCATCGCTGACGCTCGCAGCGGTTGCAATCGCGCCAGTACCAGCCGGCATGCGCACCGTCACCGCATTGAGCTGTGTTGCTTGCGCTGCGATATCGCTGGTGTTCTGCGTGCCCATGCTCACTGACGCAGCTACAGCTTCGCCCAATGAGGTGTAGTTGCCGACCAGCTGCCAAGTGGCCGTATTGCTCTCAGGGGCTTTGTTCGTGTTCGCGCTGAGGGCTCTGTAGAGCTTCCCGCTGCGCTTTACCAGATCACCCTTCGGGTAGGTTTTCGTCGTCACCCACTCATCGGCATCCAGAATGTCTGCCACCTGTGCCCCGATGGCGTCTGCATGAGCGATAGCAGTGTCGCGGGCGGCATTGGCCTTTGTGGTCGCATCAAGCGCAGCGGCGGCAGAAGCCGCCGCGATAGCCGTCCCACGAGCAGCGGCCTCATTCACAACCGCCTGAGCGTTCTGCAGATCTCCCTGAAGCCGATCGGCCACTTCCTGATCGAAGGCGGATTGGCGCGCGACAAGCTCCGGCGTGCCAACGACAACGTCACCCAGTCCAGGCTTGCCCCGGACACTGGGGGTGATCCTGAAGAACCATGTCTGGCCGCTGCCATCGCTGTAGAAATACCGCGTCTCGGTCGTGCGGGCGATCTCCTCCCACGGGCCGGCCGCAGTGGGGCCGCGCTCAATGATGTAGGTCACAAGCGCCCCACCAGACTCGACGGCAGGCCATTCAAGCAAAACACCGTCTGCTACCGGCGTAACTTCCGCGTCCGTCACCGGAGGAACAACTGCTGCCTGGTACACGACCGGAAACCAGGCTGCCTGACGGACAGGGGCAGGCGTCTGGGCGGGGATCGGGCCCGCGCCCAGGTCAACAAGGGTTACGTTGCGCATGTCTTACCTTTGGTTGAGCGCTTTCATCTGTTCGCGCTGAGCGGTGCTTGCTGCTGACTGGGTGGCCTGCACGATCTGCTGCAGATACTGGTTCTGCTGCAGGAGCAGGTTGTTCTGCTCCTGCAGGACGGCGTTGGTTTGCGCCTGCTCTTTGCTCAGGCCTGCAGCCGCATCAAAAATGTCGCGACTTAAGCTATCCGGGAGGGCCTCGATTGCATCGGCCAGCTCGCCCATGGACGTACCGTCTTCAAGATCAAGATCGCCGAGCTTCATGCCACCGATCATCCCTGTGACCTGTGCGTACAGGCCGCTATAGTCCTTGCCGCTCGCGTACAGGTCTTTGCCAAAGCCAAGAGCAGCCTGCGCCGCCGCCTGCGCTGCCGAGGTGTTGCCGCCCGCCACGGCGTCGGCCAGCTGCTTCATCGACTCATCAAGCTTCTGCTGGTCAGTCAGGGGCGACAGATCTGAAATCGCTAGCTGCCCAAGGAGGTTCTTCTTGTCGGCCTCGATCTGGGCCTGCAGCTTGCCCATGTTCGTTGCACGCAACGCCTCGATCTTCGCCAGGTCTTCAGCGCGCGCACCGGACAGCCCTAGTGCCCTTGCGTAGTCGTTGGCGGCCTTCACCTGCTGCCGATAGGTACGTTCGATGGTCAGCGCTTGGGACTGATACGCAGACAGATCCCCTGTCATCAGCTGCGTGGACACATCCGCCATCAGCGACGAATAGTCGGTCAGTAGCCCGGTCACCTTGCTGATCTGCGTAGCAAGGTCTGTCCCTGCAACGTCGGCCAGCTCCTGAAAGTAATCAACGGCCTCGTTGACCCGCTGGATCTCCAGCGTGTTCAACGCCCGACCCAAGTCCGCCGCATTCCCTGCAGCGAGCTCGATCGACGTGCTCAACGCGCCGAAGACGTCAACCGCCTCGAAGTACCCATCCAACTGACCGCCAAAGCCAGCCGCCTTTACCGCCTCGGTCCACAGCGTGTCTTGCATCTGCGCCAGATAGGCCTCCAGCTGGCGCTGCGCTTCCTCGCTGTCGGCAGACAGCTGGATCTTGCCCAAACTGACCTTCACGCCGGCAAGCTTCTGGCTCAGGTCTACACCCAGCTTGTCAGCAAGCCCGGTAGTTGCCCGTTTGATCTGATTTGCAGCCTGATCGAATGTGCGGTCTACGGTCGAATCGATCGCGCCGTACTGCGTCCATTTCTTGTCAGAACGGAACCAGCCGCCCTTCTGCTTAACGTCCGCATAGCTCTGACCATCGAGACCCCCAAACCCGTAGGTGCCAGTAATGCCCTGCCCGGTGATCTTCGGAGCACTGCGCCCGAAGGCCTTGCCGAGCAATGAGCTGCCGGAAATCACCGCGGCTGTCTTCCCGCTGATGCCCAGCGCGCGCAGCGTGTAGTCCGTGAGCATCGAGTCCAGCATCATCGGCGTAGCCAGGCCGCCAGATGCGAGGTTCGCGCGGACGAGCATGTCCCCCTTGTTCTGGTGCTCAAGCCCGAACCCTGACTTGTATGCACTGTCGGCCATCTGCATACCAGCCATGATCAGGGCCGCGTATGGCGCGAATGCAGCCACGCCGGCCATTACTCCCCCCATCGCACCTGTGATCCCACCAGCAGCCGAAGTGGCGCCAGCCGTTGCAGTGGTGCCGCCCGTAAATGCACCGAAGTTGTTGCCGAACGACAACAGGCCATTCACGGAGCCGGTGGTGCTATTGGCCCCCGCCGTTCCAGTGAACATGCTGCCGAACGCACCAAAGTTGGAACCCGACGCGGCAAACCCCTGCCCCGACAGGATCTGCTCCATCTGCTTCTGCAGCGGATCAAGCCACTTTTGCTGAATCGCAGTTCGGGCGATATCGGCCAAACCGCGCTTGAACACATCCTTCAGAGAATCGAAGAAGTCCTCCGAGTCGCGGATTGAGTCATCGAAAAGCCCAGAGAAGGTATCAGCCACACCACCAGCAGCGCTCATCGCCACACGCTGCCAGTCCTCAGCGGCGCGCTGCGCTTCCTCCATGCTGATGCTTAGCCCAGCGTAGGCCCGCGCCTGCTCATGCAGTGCGTCGATCTCGGCCTGGGTGAAAGTGACACCTGCCTCCTGGGCGCGGGCGATCACATCGCGCATGTCGGCCTCGGCCTGCATCTGCCGCCTGTACAGCTCCCGTGCCTGCCCGGACATCCCAAGAAGTTGGACCTCTTGCTCCATGCTCTTCAGAAGCTCTTTCGGCCCTTGCGCGGCCCGCTCCGCCTCAGCAGCAACCTTGGCGTAACCCAAGGCGCTTTCTGCCATCAGGACCCCGGCATCGGCTTGCAGGAGATTACCTTCGTCCACTGCCGTGTTCAGTTCATCCATTCGCTGCAGGTGCTTGGCCATTGCCTCGGCCACCGGTCCATCCATCGCTGCTGCAGCGCGCTGGGCCTCCAGGCGGTAGCGCTCCATGCTGTCGGCGGCGTTGGATTCCTTTCCGCTTCTGGTGCCTTTGCCCTTTCCTGAAGCATCAAAACCATTAGGGGCGGGCTTTGGCTTGAGGAAAGAATCCGGCATCGCGTCCGTGTCAGACATGTAGACACGCATTTGCGCGGGGTCACCGAAAATGTTCTCGTTGAACTCGATCTGCTCGCGAAGCTTCGCAGCCCTGCGCCGGAGCTCTGAATCCGTGCTACCTGCAATCCCCTGGCCGCCAAAAATTCGGGCCGGCGCGGTTGCAGCGCGCGCCACCATTGAGCCGGCGACACCGGAGGCCGATTGCCGGCTGGCCAGCTCCTCACTGACGGCAGCAAGTTCTCGCCGCTGGGCAGCGATATTCTCCCCACCCATAGCGTTGCCATAGCCGCCCACCTGGAGTGTCATCAGCTCTTGAAGCTTCTGATAGGCGTTGCCGGCAGCCGAAGCTAAGCCAAGAATCCCTGTCGTGGCGCCAATGACACCTTCCGTGATCGAGGTGAGCCCGCTCCTGAAAGCTGGGTCTGCGACCAGGTTGGCAAAGTCCTGCATTGCAGGCAGCGCCCCTTCCGCAACTTGGACTTTGATGCCCTTGAACGCTAGATCCGCTTCAACGGTCACGTCCCTTAGACGAGCCATTGCCTTGCTGGTCTTGGCATCGATGATGGCACCGGCAGCCTGGGCGGCGTCCCCCCAGCGCTTGAATCCTTCGCCGCCGTTGCGCAGCAGTGGAATCAAAGCGGTGGCGTCTGAAGCCATCGACTCCAAGTAGAAGCTCATCTGCTCCTGACTGAGACCCGCTTTCTCGAGACTGTTGTAGTACAGCTGGAGCCCCTGCGGCCCGGAAAGGCCTTTGAACGCATCCTTGGTCACCCCGATCCTTGGGGCAATGTTGTCGAAAAAGTCCTTCATGCCGCCACCGCCGGTATCGCGGAACTCGCCCACCTTCTCGTTGAAATCCTTGAGCTGGTCGGCGAGCTTCTCGGCACTTATCCCGGCAGTGTTGGCGCCAACCGCCATCCGCTGAAAATCCGCCGACGACGACTTGGACAGGGCGGCGAAGTTGTCCATTTCGCGACTTGCAACGGCAACTTCCCGTGACCAAGAGAACACGGCTACCGAGGCCGCGGTTACCCCTGCGGCTATTGCTGTGCCAACCACAACACCAGTCCGCTTTGCCGCGTCTTGCATCTGCTTCATGTCACGGCCAAACAAGCGAGCGGCTTTGCCACTGTCGCGCTCGAAGGCGCCAACCTTCATCAGAAGGTCCACGGTCAGGGTGTAGAGGCTCACGGCTTCTCCAAAAGAAAAGCCCCGCACTTGGCGGGGCTGTGATTGCTGAATCTAGTTTTTTCCGCAGCTACAGTAAGATATCTGTTGTCACCTGACTACATCAGCGTTCGTAAGGTATACGGGCTCTTCCCCGTCTCTTGAATCAACCACGCGAGAAACGATACCGCCCTGAATTGGGCTAAATCTATCTGCGGTCTCCCACGAAACCTTCGTCACAATGCGCCACTTTTCAGCTGGGAGCTTTGAAAACCGGAAGTTTCCTGTCGCGTCGCAGGTTGTGCGCCTGATGGCCAATTGAGCATCCGGATGCAGCCCCGGCAACGACTCGACAGTAAGCCTGTCAAAATAGTAGCCAACAGGCACCGCAAGTACCGGGCTGCCAGCGCAAGTAACTACCTCGCCACCGCGCTGCCGAAGAAACGCCTGGCCTGTAATGGAGGTATCACCAGCACCGATGTAGCTCTCGTATTTCCAAGATTCGCGCTCCCAGTCTTCTGGCGGAGATGTCACGGCTCCCGGGCTCTCACATCGATAGTAATTCGCCACTACCTCGCTGCGCTTCCCGATAAATCCAAGAACTTGTCCGTGCTCTTCAGAGTCGGTTATCACGACCGTGTCGGCGCCGATCTCTGCGGCGTGCTCCTTGTGCCATTCGTTGCACTTCGCGGTATTCCGAACGGTCTTACATAGGTCGCCACCTACTCTCACACATGCAGCCACGTCCGCCGCCGGAACGATCTTTGGCTCAGCCATTGCAGACTGACAAACGATTGGCGCCAGAACTACGATTGCAGCGTAGATTCCGCGTGCTACGAAACTTCCTTGCTTGTCCGCCATAGCCCCTCCTGTGGAGATATGGATCATGCCACCGACCCGGGAACCTCTTCAAACTCGATATATCCGGAGAAGTAGCCACCACTCACGTTCTCAACCGCCCAAGTATTCGACGAAGTGCCGTAGATCGCTGAGCGAGCGGCGAGCGTTGCATCCAATGGATAACCCTTCCGCTGACTGTACTGCGGGACCAGGCAACCACGCCTACCGCCCATAAGTGCCGCCACAACAGCATCCCAGTCCATTCCCCCCAATCCGCTGTTCCAGGCCTTCGCGGTTGGCCGGGCGGACAGGCTGGCGGTGAAACGGCGATATCTTGGCCCCGGCACGCTGTTGAGCTGCCCTCCCTTGGTGCGGGTGTGAACCGTGGTATCGATGCGGGAAACAGACCAACCATCGCTGATGCCCACATCAAGCGCGCGGAACACCGCGATCTCCCCAACTTCAACAGCGATCACCGTGGTGGTTATCTGCACCGCAACGGATGAAATGGCGGCGGTACCGGTTGGGAACAGCCAAGCGCAGACCGAACCATCAGGAAGCCGGATGGTCTGCCCGCTGGCGCCGGCAGCAGTGACAGCGACCCCTGCAGGCAGGTTGAGGCCCAGCAGAGCAATGATTCCCGGTACGACGGCTGATGCGAGCGTGATGTTGATGGACAGCGCACCCGTTCGGTTGATGCGCGTGCGGCGCCCAGGCTTGCCATCGAACATGGCTCTACCAGCATCGGCAGTAAGCCAAGTGCCGCCCACCAGCGAGACGGTCTGCACCGTAGGCATGTCAAATCCAATCAGCACAGTGTCACCCCCAAGCCGTAAGCACCACTTCACCCGTGGCCGGGTTGCGCTCCACGCTGCGCACAAGCACCTTCTTTCCACCAGCCAGCCCGTAGCGGCTGTACGTGATGCGGCCTACCTGCCCGGGTTCTGGGGCGAAGCTCTGATCCCCACGCACCACCAACTGATAGAAGTAGCGCTGCACGCCGTACAGGCTGATGATGCGATCGCCTTCGGCCTGCGCATCCTGTTCCCGCCAGAAGAGCGTCACGAACGGCGCTGCCACATCGGCATGCCGGTAGTGCGGATGCAGGGGCCCGGCGGCATACACCTGCCCCCGGAACAGGGCGGTCATCTCGTCGCGGCGCGCCTGCGGAACATCGACGAGGTCAGTGACCAAGTCTGCTGCGCCCAAGGCCTGCGCATTGGGTCGATAGGCAAAGCGACGGGTCAAGTTCGGTGCATCGTCCGGGATCGCTATCAGATCCTCAGCAAGGTGATCCCCTGACAGCTCGAAGGCCGGTACAGGCACGCTTTCCGGAGGTATCACACGGGCAAGCCGCAGTACCCCATCCGGTGCTTGATAGATCGACGCACCGTAGCTGGGGAGGATGGCCCCCACCGCCGTGCGTGCTGTCACCGGGTCCCTGGAGTAATAGCCCACGCCGGCGTACCCGGTTACGGTGTCGATCGCGTCAGCGTCGGCACCCGACCAACTGGCCTTGCCCAGGCGCCCGAACACATCACCGAGGGCCTGGCGCAGCGTAGCCGCCTGCGGCCCTGGGCCGATGCTGGATAGATCTGCGACCACCGGGCCCACCGGCGGTGAGACCATCAGCAGCTGCCGCTGATCTGGCGACAGCGTGAACGTGCCGAGCTCCATGAGGTCGCCTCGGTCCATCACCGCCCCCACATGCACAGGCGCGTCGGCAAGGAACATGGCCGATCCATCGGAATTGGCAGCCAAGGCTGGGGCGCTCGCAACAGCACCGATCACCACCGGCTGAGCCGTCCACGCGAGCCCAGGGATGTTGGGCAGGAACACGGCACGGGTGATGGACTCATCCAGATCAGCATGCGCATCCAGCAGTGCGATGCGCTTGGTACCGTCGTCGGCAATCTCGATCTGGTCCACGACGAAGCGGCCGACAGCGATGCTGTCGGCCAGCATGCCGTTGGCGGGCCCCTGTCGGATGGCCACCGCCTGCCCTGCACCACCGGCAAGCGCAATCCCATCCAGGGCGCCATCAGCATCGTGGACGATGACGTCAGCGACGGTCGCCTGGCTCACGCT
Source organism: Stenotrophomonas sp. STEN030 (assembly GCF_056759995.1). NCBI lineage: Bacteria > Pseudomonadati > Pseudomonadota > Gammaproteobacteria > Lysobacterales > Lysobacteraceae > Stenotrophomonas > Stenotrophomonas sp. STEN030. The sequence goes on from NZ_JBRREB010000010.1 coordinate 22,819, forward strand.
GCCACCCCACGCCCAGAAGTCCATGGCCGATGCGATGTTCACGCCATCAGCCAGCAGCCCTTCATACCGCGCGTTCGCCGGCGTGTCGCTGGGGGCGGTGAGGAAATCAACGTCTGATAGCCCAATGCTCGCTTTGGCAGCCGACTGGAGCGCCCAGCCAGCCGCAGCTGCCTGGCTGTTGGCAGACCACTGACCAGCGTTGACGTACACGGCCAGCCCGCCAGCCTTAGTGGCTGCGAGCGAGGCAGCGAAGTACAGCGGCCCGAGAGTGGCGGCAGTGGCCTCATGCAAGAACGCACCATTGCGGTAGAGCCGAACCGTCAGCTGCGCTCCGAAGATGATCAGCACGCCGACCATGTCCCCCTTCGCCACGGCAGCCAGGCCTGTTTTCACCGTGGTGCCGTTTATTCGCAGCGACCCAACTGCAAGGTTCCAGCCAATGCTCCCCACTCCACCGAGGACGGCCGAGAGCGAAGCGGTAGCAGAAGCCATGCCCACCACCGCCGAAAGAGCGTCATCACCCCACACAGCAAACTCCACGCCGGCAGTGCCACTGTCACGGGCAACATCGGAGCGGGCGGTGCGGTTGATATTAGCGGCCGCCGTGGTGGCGAGGGCGAAGCCGCTGTCCCTTGCAGAGAGCAGCGGACCGATGGGGACGGCGGCAAACCGCCCGAATGTTTCAGCCATGTCGATCGTTCACAGTGATTCGAACCATTTGTCAGCCTCGTCGGCCTCGGGGACACGAACGAGCATTTCTAGGAAATCCTCGTGTGTGCGCTTTGTTCCGCCCGGGCTACAGGCCGCGGCGGTGTACGCAATCAGCGCCGCGGGCTTCTGGTAGATGCTGACCGGGTCTATCGGATTGCGCCGATGGAACTCCCACCACTCCAGGAATTCGCGGCGCGACATCGTCGCCCGCAACTCAGAGACAGTACGGCGAAGATGTAGGGCCAGGACATGCCAGAACCACTCCTCGCCCTTCCCCCTTAGTCGTTTCCCGCTTCTTCTGCCTCGACCTTGGCGTCTGCACCGAAGCCGGAATGTTTCAACGCCAACGCTTGGAACTGCGCCGCGACGTTCGGCTTGAGCTGCGCGGCTTGTTTCTCGGTCAGCACCGGCTTGCCGTCGGCATCGCAGACCGTGGCCGCGATCAGCTTGGCGCGGTCGTTGTCAGCCCACAGCTTGCGGAACTTCACATCCGGCAACTCCAGCACGAACAGTTCTGCGACAACCCCGGGGCGCAGCTCGATCTTGTCGGGCTTGGCATCGGGCGATGCAAACATGCCGAGTTCCTGGAACTGGGCCAGCAGGGTCGGCGCAGCGCCGGCGGTCTTGGTGGTGGGATCTTCGTTGGTCTTGCTCATGGCCGTTTCCTTGTACTGGCGGCAGACCGTGCGGGCCGCGCACGGCTAACACGCGGAGGTTCCGCACGATCTGCCAAAAGAGATGGCCCGCCGAAGCGGGCCGAGTGCACGCCGTTGGTTTCGGTTACGGTCCGGCCGGCGGGCGATGAGTTTTGACGGCGCCGGAGCCGCGGATCGTGATGGTGGCCTTCCACACATCGTTGTCCTGGCTGGTGACGGCGAAGTTCTGCACGAAGCCGTTGAACTGCTTGGACAGAACCGTGGTCGGCGGCGTGATTACGCCATCCACGGCCACCGGCTTCGCCACGCCCGCAGTTTCCGACAGCGGCGCGGTGACCAGCCAGTTCACGACCGCACCGGTGGTGTGCAGCTCCTCGATCGCCTCGTGGTCTACCGAGTCATAAATGATCTCGATGCTGGTGCTGCCGGTCTGCTTGCGGCCTGCGACGAACTGATCCCACTCATCGTCATAGTCCGAAACGTCGATTTCGGACGCCTGCCCATCGGGAAAGCCAACGCTACGCAGGCGGGTCACCTTGATGACCTCGGTAGCCGCAATGGCGACGAAGAGCTGGGAATGCTTGGACTTGATTACCTGACCCATGGGGTTTCCTTGTAATTCGCCCGTCGCCGGGCATGAAAAAAGCCCCTTGCGGGGCTGGTGGATTGCCGTTGCATCGCTCAGCGCAACTGCAGCAGCCGCGCGTCAAACGAAATGCCGAAGGCGCCGGTGTCTTCGTCGTCGGGCGTGGGGTTGTAGGACTCGATGCTGCCGCGACGCTCTACTTCACTGCGGATAGCAACCGCCACTGCGTTGGCCAGGTTGGAAGTCTCACCCCATACGTTGATGCGCACCCGCCAGCCGTCTGCAGGTGGTTCTTCGGACAACTGCTGTAGTGGTGACCCACCAACCGTTGTCCAGGTTACGTAGGGCAGCGCCGCACCAGCCGGTGCCGTCTTGGGCCAAACACGCACGGGGTCTCCCAGCAGGGCTCGAACCGGGGCCGAGTCCTGCAAGAGGCTCTGAATCAGAGGAACCATCATTTCCAGCCCTTCCCCTTAGTGAACTTGTCGATGGCCTTCCAGGTTTCGTCAATGATCACCTGGGCCGCTTGGGGCCCCTTGGCCTCGGCGGCAGGGGTCAGGAATGGCTCGGCGGCCATCTTCTTCGTCCCGAACTCCTTGAACCGCCAGTAGTAGGCCCAGCCGCTTTCCTCGTACACCTTGCCCACGCGGCCCTGCCGCTTGTTGCGCTTGGTGTTGGCGTACTTTCTCTTCTTGCCGGTCTTCACCCCGACGGTGAAGTACTCCCCACCCTGGCCAACGCCGGCCCGACCGCGTGACCGATTGCTGGCGCGTTTGGTGACGATTTGCTTGGCCATGAAGCCCGACGCCTTGGGCGCGCGGTTGCGCGCTTCGTCGCGGATGACGTTTGCCCCCTTCCGCATGCCCACCTGCAGCGGCTTGCCCTGAACCGCCTTCGGCAGTTCCCGCAAAGAACGCAGAAGCCCATCCAGCCCGTTGATGCTGATCTGCTCAGCCATTGGCTATTCCCGCTATCGCAATGATCGCCAGCTCACTGCGGTCATTGCTCAGTGCCAAGCTCTTGATGTCGAAGTTGCGCCCGCGATGGACGATGCGCCATGCCGGATCGATTGAGCGAGGCCGGATATCGAAACGAACTTGCTCGCGGTAGCGCTCTGCACCAGCAGCGATGGCCTCAGTTGTTGCGCTGAGATTGTTGGTCGCCTGGGCCCATACGTGCCCGTTATCACCAACCTCAGCCACCGGCTCCCATGTCACTGTGTCGCCGCCGAGCGTGGATCGTGTTACTACCTTTCGCTCAAACCTAACCCGGCTCTGCAAACCGCCATCTTGAAGGGTCATGGCATCATCACCCGGCGATAGCCTCGAAGCAGGGACTTCGCCCCAATGGGCAGCTCAGTTGCTTGCGGCCCGACAATGACGTCCGACCGGTTCGCGTAGAGGTGGCCGAAGGTCAGCAGGATCGCGGCACGAACGGCCGGATTCATAGCGATCCCGTGGAGGCATTCATAGGCACCCGCTGCCGCCTCTGCGTAAACGACGGCTGCCAGTTCAATAGCAGCCGTCCGCTCCACCATGCTCTCAATGAACACGGCATCAGAGAGCGCCGAGTCACGCGCCAGCGCCGCCGCTTTCATGACAGCCGGATAGGCCCGACGCGACTCAACGATTTCCTCGGCCGACGCGAAGATCCGGCGGTTCAAGTAGCTTTCGGCGGAGGCCACCGCTCCATCCAGCGCCCCCTGCAGCTGATCCTCGGGGTAGTCGGCTTCGACACGAACATGTGCTCGCGCCTCGGCGATGGTCACGAGCGGCATGGTTTACTCCTTCTTGCCTTCGGCCAGCGCGGCCGCGAGCTTGTCTACGCCCCAGCTCTTTTTGTGCTCGATGCCAGCCGCTTCCAGCTTGGCGATGAGCCCCGCCTTCTCTTCCTGGTCGGGGCTTCCAGAGGAATTGCCTTCAGCCAGCGCGCCTGACGCGCTTGCACCTGCCTCCAGTTCAGGCGGGCACTCGTCGCCTGGCTTGTAGTCAATCGGATAGATCTCACCATCGGGGACACCCCGGAAGGCTTTTGTAAGCTTTGCCATGTTTCATCCTCACAAAGAGGGAGGGCGACCCTGCGGCCGCCCTCCTGGCAGTTACGGTGCTGCTGCGCCGATCTTCAGCGCACGCATCGGCTCGGGGTTGTGCACGCCGCCGCCCACACGCTTGGTCGTGTAGAAGTGGACGTACGGCTTGTTGGTGAACGGGTCACGCAGCACACGCACGCCCTTGCGGTCGTACACGGTGTAGGTCTGCTTAAAGTCACCGAAGAGCGCGGCAATAGCATTGGCCGCCACGTCCGGGATAGCAGCCACATCCTGCACAGCAAAGCCCAGCAGAGTGGACGGCTGACCGGCAATCAGCGACGGCTGCCACAGGTAGTTGCCTTCGGCGTCCTTCAGCTTGCGCACGGTCCCCATCGTCTTGCGGTTCATAGCGAAACGAGCGTTCGCGGTGAAGGCCGAAGGCAGGTCGTACACCAGATCGATCAGACCATCGCCGGTGATCGCCGCGGCCGCGCCGCTGTTGACCGCATTGATGGCACCGAACGGATGCTTCGCGGCATTGGCGCCGCCGGTAACGTAGGTCAGGATGCCGAACGGCTTGTTCACGCCGTTGCCTGCGAAGAAGCCCGCACCTTCCTGCTTGGAGAACTCGGCATCCACCTCGCCGGCCAGCCACGCCTCCAGGTCGATCTCAGAGTCGTCCAACAGCTGCTGAGTGGCAGCCGGGTTTGCGTACAACTCACCCCAGCCGAAGCCCAGCGATTTGAACTTGGAGCCAGCAGTCTCGGGACGCTCATCTTCTTCACCGACCCAGCCGGACGCAGTTCCGCCCATGTTGAACAACTTGGTGAGACCCGCACCGGAGCAGGGAACAACGTTCGCCAACTGCCGCATGTCCGACAGGATGACCATGCGGTCGGTGATGGTTCGGTCCCACTCGACCGGCGCCAAATAGCCGCCGTCGTCGGCCACACCCTTGTTCATCGCCGCCTGCACCTCACCCTTGCGGACATGTGCGAGGAATGCGCCGCTGTACTCAGCATCCGCAAGGCCGCCGGCACCGGCCGCGCCGCCGCCCATCTGGAACGCGGCCATCTGGGTGTTGGCCTGGTCTACGGCAGCCTGCAGGCGGGTGATGTCGGCATTGATATTGTCGACCTTCAGGGCCTGCAGAGCGTCGGCATTGCCCTTCTTGATCTCTTCGAGCTGCTTGGTGTGCTCGGCCTTGAAGTCAGAAAACGCCTTGTTCAGCGACTCAACCAGCGCCTTCACTTCGGGCTGGCTGCCACCATCGGCGTACACGGAAACGAGGCCGCGCGGGACGCGGCTGTGGGTCATCTTGGTCATGTGTTGGCCTCTTAGGCTTTGATATTGTCGAGAAGGCCCTGCAACAGGGCCGAGGTTTCGTTGCCGCCAGCGCTCGGCGTGACAGACTCGGCAGCGCTCGGCTTGCCTTTGAACAGCGATTTCAGGGTGTCGCGCCGCATGGAGCGGGAGTGGCCTGCCTTGGCCATCGCCGCCTCGACCAGTGCAAGAGCCTTGCGACCACCCGATGCCTGCTTGGCATCTTTGGTGGCGGCCGCTCCGTCCAGCAGGCCATCGGCAAAGCCGTCCTCTACCGCCTGGGCGGCGCCGATCCAGGTTTCCTCGTCCATCATCCGGGCAGCTTCGGCCTCGGTGACGCCCGAGCGGGCCGCGTAGACCTTGGCCATGGCGGCGTCGAAGGGCTCCAACAGTTTTGCCGCGTCGGCCATGTCGTGCCGATTGCCGATGGCCACCGCCCAAGCGTTGTGAATCATCAGGAACGATCCTTCGCCCATCAGGATCTCGTCGCCGGCCATCGCGATTACCGAGGCTGCTGACGCGGCCAGGCCCATCACCTGGACGGTCACCCTACCTTGGTGCTCGCGCAGCAGGTTGTAGATGGCAACACCCTCGAAGAAGTCACCGCCGGGCGAGTTGATGTTCACCACCACGTCATTCTCGCCGATGGAGCGAAGGGCGGCGCTGATCCGCTTTGCGGTGACGCCGGTTCCCTCCCAGTTCTCGCCGATGGAGTCATAAATCGAGATGCTGTTCGCATCATTGCCGGCGGCGCGAACTTCAGGCTCCCAGCGCTCCAGCGCGTCGGGACGCATATCGAACTGGGCGGCGCCGAGCCGCCGCTCGGCGCGGATTTCAGGCAGCTGCCGGAGGCTCATCGGGCTTTCCTTTCTGGGTCATCGGGTTGCGCAGCTCGTTGGTGCCGGGCTGCTCGGATTCGGGGTAGTCCAACAGGTCGCGGACCTCGTTCTGGGTGTGCCAGGGCGCGGTGCCGCCGGCGCCGAGAGCCTTGGCGAAGAAGTCAGCCTGATCCTTCAACGTGCCGCGCATCAGCGCTCGGACGTTGAACTTCGCCTGGTACTGCTCAAGCTCGTGCTCCTGCAGGAGCGTGCGCTCGATGGCTTGCTCCCAGTTGGTGAAGTGCTCGAGCATCGTGTACTGCAGGAAGAAGATGCCCAGTTGCTCGATGCCGCTGCCCCAGCTCGTGTCATCCATGAACAACAGCGGCCGCGGCACACCGAACAGGCGGGCCACCTCGCCCACCTGGGCATTGCGGTTCTCGATGTGCTGCGCTTCCTGGGCGGTGCTGCCGAAAACGTTGGCCTTTGCACCCCCCTCCAGCACCATGAACCGACGGGCGCTGTTCTCTCCTGAGAAGCCCGTATCCAGCGAATCGCGAATGCGGCTGTAGGCGCCCTCGCTCAGCTCGCTCGGTACCTCGATGGAACCGCCAGCCATGTTGCCTGTCTCGAAGATCCGGCTCGCCGCCCGCTCCGCATCCATCGCCAAGCGAATCGCCCGGTCGGCCAGCTTCATCCGGGATAGACCGACCACGCCATCGACGGATAGGTCACGCAGGTGAAATACCTCCTCCTGTTTCAGAACCACCTCGCCGCGCTTCTTCGAGTCGTAGCGATAGACCATCTTCCAGTCGTCGCCCAGCTCCGATCGCACCGCAGAGCTGTCCAGCGGGACCAGGTGGATGGGGCGACCGGCCGACCACACAACGCGCGCGTAGGCGTTGCCGTGGCGTTGCTTCGCCAACTCCATGTGCCGCTTGAACTCCAACGGCGTCTGCCAGGGATTCGGCTTCCGCTTCAACAGCCGGTGGACCGGATGCTCCGACGCGACCCGCTTCTGCGGGCCGGCTTCGATCAGGCTGATGGGCAGCATGCCGACCGTGCCGCAGATCAGCGACACGCAGCGCAGGACGGCCATGTTCCGCAGCTGGAAGCTGTCGTGTGCGCCACCCTGCCCTGCGCGGATGAACTCGAGCATCGCCGGATCGTCCATGCCAGTGAACTGGCGGGACTCGGCGCGCACGGACTTGCCCCCCAAGTCGCTGCGCCAGATCCGATCCAGCGCAGCCATGGAGTTCTCATTGAACCTGCTCATTGGCTTCCTTATAGAAATCTGATGCCGCGCTTCTCGTAGACGGAGATCACCTCACCGCCACTCGTGTTCGCCGCGCCTATCGCCATACACAGCGCCACTGCGGCGTCGATCTTGTTGATGGACCGTGCCTTATCCAGCCACTTGTTGTCCCACTTGTCGCTTTCCACCACCGCGCTCATCAAGGCGGAAACTAGGACAGGGTTCCGCTTCAGGCGGAGGCGCCCTTCAAGGAGAGCCTCCTCCAGCAGCCGCAGTGAGCCAGGCATCCACATACCTTCGGGCGCCGGCTCTCCGCGAGCCTTCGCCGCCTTTACCGCATCCTCCAGCGGCTTCCCTTTGCGGGTACCACCCTGGGGATGCTCGGCGAACGGCAGCGAGAGTCCGATCTCTTTTGCCTCGGTCTCAAACTTGAGGAACGCATAGCGGTCATAGGCCACCAGGCCTATTTCAAACTTGTCGTTGTCTTCCGACAGCGTCTGCGCGACGTGCCGGAAGTTGATCGACTGGCCCGGCGGCGCGTGGATGTGACCCGCCTTGGCCCACACCTCATACGGCAGCTTGTCGCGCAGCTGCCTGGCCGCGAGCGTGTCGCCCGGCGTCCAGGCATCGATCCACGCATCGTAGGTCGGCTTGGAAACGATCTTCTTCTCGCCCTTTACCTCAACCTCGACCTCGACCGCCCCAGTCTCAACCACCGAAGCCATCGCTGTGATGTCCCGAACCTGCGATAGGTCCAGGCCCTTATAGATCCGCTTACCGTGGTGCTCTGCCACGTCAAAGTCCGCCAGCGCGGGCTCCAACGTCGTCCGCGCCATCCACGCCGTTTCCGCATCGGTCCAGATGCAGAAGTGCAGGCGAAGAATGCCGTTCAATGAACCAGGTATCGCCTTTGCCTGCGCGACCACCTCTGCGAGGTATTCCTCGGTGATGGTCACCCCAAGCAGGGGGTTAGCCTTGGCCCAGCACGTCGGATCTTCCAGCGGGTCGTCGCCCTCATCGAGGGAGCAGACATAGCTGAAGGTCGTGTCGTCCAACGGCTCGCCGATGAACGTCGGATCGTTGACTGCTTCGGTATGGCCGGCCGCCACCTTTACCGCGTGTTCGTGTTCCTCCCAAGCCACACTGTTCCGATCGCTGCCGGAGTTCGTAATCATGAACAGCAATGGCTGACGCCGGAACTTGAAGCCTCGCTCCAGCATCTCGATGGTCTTGCGATCTGGCAGCTCGTGGACCTCATCGGCCAGAACAAAGTACGGTCGCGGTCCCGAACCCGTTTTGCCCGTATCGCGCGACACCGGGCGGAAGAAGCTCCCGCTCTTGTGGTGCGCGATGTTGTATTCCCTACCCTCGCCGCCCGAGAACTCCAGCCGCTTTTTCAGCGCGCCAGACGCCTTGACCATCTTCACCGCGTCGGCGAACAGAATTCCCGCCTGCTCCTTCTTCGCGGCAGCGGCGTAGATCTGAGCGCCCGCTTCCCCATCCGCTGTCATCCCATACAGGCCAATGCCACCAGCCATGGGGGACTTCCCGTTGCCCTTGCCCTGCTCGATGTAGGCACGCCGGAAGCGTCGCCGACCATCCGCCCTCTTCCAGCCGAACAGGGACCCAAGTACAAACGCCTGCGATGCGTGGAGCTGGAAGGCCTTGCCCTCGAACTGTCCCTCGCTCAGCTTAAGAACGCCCTCGAAGTAGTTGAAGACACGCTCTGCCGCATCCTGGTCGAAGTACAGACCCCGTTCGTGCGCGTCCTGCAGGTCTTTCAGATGGCGACGGCAAGCATTCCGGACATGCGGTCCCGCGACGATCTCACCAGCCAGCACCGCGTGCGCATATGCGCTTGTTCGGTCAGCTGAAGAACTTGTCGTCCGGGTCTTCGTCCTCGTCGCCGCCATGATTTACTTTCGTCTCGTCAACCGGCGTAGCGCCAAGCTTGGACAGGAGTGAACCCAGCGCCTGCAGCGCCGAAACACCCATGTCCTCATCCGTCTCCATGCGAGCGGCCAAGATGCATACCTGACGCAACAACAGCCGATGACCGGCGTGCAGCCAGGGCATGTTTTCGGCCTGTTCGCGCCACACCGCGATCTGCGGTTTCGTCATTCCCTTGTAGGGCTGGCCGATGGCTTTGACCTTCTTCGGCGTCTTGCGGTCTTTGTGCCGTTTCGGATTCTTTGCCGCTGCGCCAGAAACTGCAGCTTTTGCTGCTGGTGTCCTTGGATTTGCCATTTTTCACCCCTCGTGGGGGTCGTCTTTCCAACTGTGGATGCGCGAAGAAAGGAGGGCGCACGTATCGGGAGGCGAACCCCCTCAGACTTTTGACTCCCCCCACCCCTCCGCGCTCGTCTCGTTCAGGTTCGGCGTGGAACTTCCTTCCCGTGGAACGCTTTGGCGACCGGCCATCCATCTGCGTCACAACCCACCACCGGACGCGCCTCGTTACCGAATCCGCCGTCCTCGCGTGCCGTCTTGCGGCTATGGCAGGGAGTGCAGAGCGTCCTGAGGTTGGCGGGATCGTTGTTGTTCGGGTCGCCATCGTCGTGATCGACGTGCGCTTCACCCTTGCCGCCTACCAGCTTCCCGCAACCAGTCTCTTGGCACGTGTACAGGTCGCGGATCAGGATCGATTCACGCAACCGACGCCATGCCACGCTGTTGGTGGGCAGCGCACGCTTGGCCTGCCTGTTGCCGGCCAGCTGCTTACCCTGCCTTTCCATCAGTACGAATTCCCATCCAAGTCGGTGCGCTCAGGGTCCATAGTGGAGTCGGACTCCACTGGTGCGCCGGTTTCCTCACCCAGCAGCATCACCACTGCCTGCACCAGCAGCCCGATGTGTTCGCCCTGCGCTGCGATCTGCCGCCCCTGCTCCTCCATCTGCTTGGATTGCGCTTCAATGGATTGCTGCTGCGTGGCGACGACAGAGATCAACGCCTCAATCGAGTTATTCATCGATGAACTCCACCTCGACCTTGCCTCGCAACGTCCGGTAGATCGGGCGCTTACCGTGCTTATGGATGCGCACGGGATGCGGGATAACCCTCACCACACCCTTGCCAGTGTTTGCGAACACCACCCAATGGATCAGCTCACCGTCGAGCATGACCCTACGGCGACCGCGTCCATCACCGGGCGAATGAACATGAGGCTGCATCAGAACTCCTCCACATCCCAGCCGCCGCCATCCCGCTTGGCCTTCACCTTTACCGCGAAGAACCGGAACGGGAACATGGCCGCCGCGATCTTGATCTTGGCCCTGGCATCGTCCTGCCAGAACCCCTTTACCTCGTGCAGCTCCATCACCCCGTCAGCGGCCAGTACCGCGAAGTCCGGGGTGTAGAACGTGTTGTCGGCCAGCCTCAGCTTGATGCCTTCGAACTTGTGCCAGAGGATCTGTCCAGCCTGCTCCAGCGCGCGCAACCGATCGGCATAGGCCTGCTCGGTCTTGTTGAGCTGCCCTGTCTTGAGTCTGCCTAGAGCCAGATGATTGCCGCTGTTGTTGCGCCTCACGGGGATCGGTCCGCCGTCACAACGGCTTGGCATGCTGCAAGTTGGTCGTCTGCTTCCCGTCCGACTCGAACAACAGCACCCGCAAGCTCTGCTCTGCTTTGGGCGAGCGCATCACGTTCGACGGCGCTGGCGACGGCTTGGGACAGGAGTCGGGTCTCACAGCCGGCCCACTCTTGCCGCAGGCGGAGATCGCCATTGCGCACATCAGCAGCAACAGCAGCAGGGACGGCCTCGGCCGCTTCCCGGTCTTGTTCATGCTTCGCTCCGATCTTGGCCAGCTCCTGGCCCTTTGTCTGTTCCAGCGCGCGAGCGCCCTGCTCTGCCTGCACCTGGCTGGTGAGCTGCTTCACTTCCTGCTTGCCGGCGGCGATGTCTGCACTGCGGTCCCGCCACTCCCGGCCCAGCAGGTAGCCAGCGAGAAACAGCAGGAGGCCCGCGAGGATATGGGCGCGGTTCATTCATCGCCCCATGGATCGAAGCCAGCTTCACGCAAGACTGCCTTCAGCTCATCCCGCATCTCGGGGATCGCCTCGTTGATGGCAGCGAGACGGATGTGATCCGGCATCGGAATAGCGCCGGCGGCCACGTAGTTGTCCAGCCGATCGGCCAGCTGGCCCAAACGCTCAAGCTGATCGTCGTTCACTCAAACCTCCACGCCCACAAGGGCCGTCATGGGTCCATTCCTATGTCACCGTGCCAGTGCGCCAGCGCGGCGACCACGAGCCCGGCCAGCACGCCAATGCCCAGGTACATCACGGCGGTTCGGGCGGGATCACCGCCCCCAATCCGCGAAGCAGGCCTTCCAGCGTCTGCACTCGCATGCGCAACCGGTGCGCTTCCTCCTGAGCTTCACGTCGCAACTTGATCTCCTCGTCCAGCTGCATGCCCATTCGAGCCTGCGACTGCTCAAGACGATCAATGCGCTCTGTCAGTCCGCCAACCAGGGTTACGTTGGCATCCGTCTCGGTCCGCTCTTTCTTGCGGCTGTTGATGACGCCCCAGATCTCCCGCACCGTCCATAGAGCGAACGCACCGCCTGCAGCCCACCAGGGCGCTGTCGTCGGATCACCGTCCATCAAGCGAGGGCCTGGCGCACGCCAGCCTCGATCACAGCCTCGTCCCAGAACAGCCCGCCGTTCTCGTGTCTGGCAATGGCCGTCACCATGCGCTGCAGCGGTACCTGCTTGCTGAGGCTGACAATCTCGCGGCTGCCCACACCAACCTCGCGAGCCACCTGGGCGATGTACGCCTCGGTGTTGTTCTCCACCGGCGGAGCCCAGCGGTTGATCATGTCGCGAACCGTCCGCAGACCGTGCTTGCTCTGGTAGGTCAGCAGCGTCTTGGCCAGCGCGCGGAAACCAGCCTCTGGCGTCTCGAACACGCAGAAGCGCTTCTCGCTGGCCAGTGCCGCGGCGCTGCGATCCTCACCCTGCCAAATTGTCTTGGTGCGATCGATGTTGCCCGGGTTGTTGCTCCGGACGCCGCGCGGCTCCTGCTTGGTGCTCATGGGTCAATCCCCTGTATGGCATAGGTGCCCGTCACCACAGTCCGGCTGCGGTCGATGATTGGTCCGGTGAGGATTGACGGGCGTAGAAGGTCCGATCACCACCACTGCCTGGTGCGCAGGCCAGTCATGGCGTTCCTGGCGCGCTTGCGCGCGGCACCGGCCCCAATCGCCTCACGGCGAGCGGAGGAGCTTACGGGGCGGTGGTGATCGGGTTGAAATGAAAAAAGCCCGGCTTGTGCCGGGCTTTCATCGCGTGATGGTAGGAATGTAGAGCAGAAAGTGCGGAGGTGTCACCTCCGCATTACTCTGGTCGCACTCCTGCGTAGACGTAGTCAGTCTTGCACACTGGACAAATGACCTTCTCGCTCATCATCGGTCGGCCATAGGCCAAGTGATACAGCTTGTGATCTACCTCATAGCACCTCAAGCAATATCCATCGCCACGGGGCAAGCCGTCTTCACCTAAGTCGAAGTAGGCGCTTCTAACCCGGCGAACCTCACTCTTAATAGCCAATGCTCCTTGAAGGCGCACAACCTCTGCATCGCGCTCTTCTAGGGCTAATCGTGCATCTATAAGTGCCTGCTGCGCCGTTACTATGTCGTTCACGGCCCCGAGCAGTTTCAACTTTAAGTCGGCCTCATTGATAGCCTTATCCGCGGCCGCTAAGCCGCGGACAATTTCAACTGCTGTTCGTAGGCCGCCAATCGCGGCGCCAAATTCCACCATCATCTGGATTCCCTCCCTAGTTCCCTCGGAGCATAACACCTCCCTTTTGGGCGACCCCCAATGCAGCTTGTAGGCGCTTGGCTGCTTCAATCTCTGCTTCCTGCATTCGCATCAGGAGCCACTCGTAGACCGGCTTCCAGGTACGCCGATAGCCAGCTTCGTCTCGGCCAATTGCCGCAGCGCGACGGCGGTCACTAGTCGCTCCAACACCCGAACCTAGACAAAGCGCGCAGGGCTCGCACGGTTCGTTTGGTGCCGAATAACCCCGGCCTCGGCATGCGACACAAAAAGGTCGCGTCGCAATCTCTTGGATTGCGGCCTGAGCCAAAGTTGGGAGGGACTCCAGCGTTGTGATCGGCCACGACTGTGCCTTTATCGCACTCAGTCGCGTCTGCGCGCGTTCTTTCGCCAACCGCTGCTCCGCTGTAGCCGCGCCTGCCCACCCGATACAGACTTCCGCCAGCCCAAGATCCGTCCGCGCTTCTGCCAATCGCTGCTGCTGGCGCCGCAACTCCGGAGCAACCAAAGCAATGACAGAATCCCGGAGCTTGTGACGTCGCAGGGCAGCCCCATCGGGCCACCAGCAGGCCTCCAAAAGCTCGCGACCTAGCCCTGATGGCACCATGCCGAGAGCACCGGAAACATCGATGTTGGTTAGTACGTCTACGCCACCTCCGATACCAAGGTCCAGACGGATGGTCGTGGGGTTCAGACGGGCCAGCAGTTCACGCACGTCGGTCATGCCGCTCTCCTCAGTTCATTCACTTGGGTCTGTTGTTCGATCAAGTCGTCGTCGCTGCCGTAGGTCTCGCGGAACACCCGGGAGCCATCCATCAGGCTCGGGCCATAGATCGCGCGCGTCTGTGCCAAGGTCTTGCCCTCAATCGGGTGGCGGCGGTGGTGCCAGACGCAGAGCGCAAAGCCGAAGAAGTGCCCGCGGCGGCGGTTCCCGCTCTTGGCGTGGTTGTAGTCGCAGCCGTAGATCACGCGGTGCGAGGACAGAAGGCCGGCCATCTGGAGGACCAGGCAAGCCATGCATGGGCCAACCTTCGCCAGTTCGATGCGCTCAGCCTCCGCTGCAGTCGGGGTTCCGGTGGAGTGCTGCATCGCCATCAGTCGAACCCCAGCTCCTGGGCAGCGCGCGCCATTGCGGCGGCAGCGGTTTCCCGATTGGTCACGCTGGGCGAAGACGGCCGCTCGTGGACCAGCGCAGGTACCGCAGCCGGGAGCGCTCCGCCGGTGGAGACGTGCTGCATCGCCTGGCTGAAGGCAGCGGCCACCATTCGGGACTGCTGGTAACCGTCGGCGGCGTTGAAGGCGTGCAGGTCCATCAGCGAACGAACCAGCACGGAAAACGGGCTACGGTCCTGACCGGGCCGCAGCTCCTGCTCTACCTGCGGCAGCGATGGCAGACCCAAGCACAGCGCGCGGAACTCGCCCGGGGTTGGCGGCCACTTCAGGCCCATGCGCATGCAAGCTGCCATGCCCTCGCCCAGCTGACGCGGCAGAAGACCCTTCAGCGCCAGCGCCCATGTCTCGCCAGCCACAGTCAGCGGACCGTCCGCACTGGCAGGCGCCAGGCCGTTGTCGCGCTTCCACTTGCCCGGGAACATCGCCTCCATTCGCTCCCACAGGTTCCACAGCGCGTCCATGGCGCGCTGGCTGGGCTCAGCCGACAACGGCGTACTCGCCATCGATGACCTCGCCTGCCTGCGGGCCTCGTCCTGCCCCGCTTGGGCGGCCAGCGCTGCCACCGCCGTGACGGCGCTCGTACTCGGCTCGGAGCTCGGAGACTCCGGCGGCAGAACCCTGTGGATGATTTCCATGGCTATTGGCTCCTGGCTTCGGGATGACGGGCAGCGACAGGCCAGCGGCCATAGCGTCGCGGAGGGATTGATTCGGGTCGCCGCCCGCAGCGGCGATGGATTTCAGCGTTGGCAGGATCTGCAGCCAGCCCTGCACCGACAGCGTCCGGTTCAACACGCGGCGATGGCGGACGAACTGGGCGAGCACCTGGCGGTCGAGGTTGTCGGGCAGCGCCCCGAGCGGGGAGAGCTCGCGGTCGATGTCTGCCTCGGTCATGCCCGACGCTTCGCACACACGCGGTGTGTGTTGCTCTTGGTTGCTTTTGGTTGCTCTTGGTTCGGGTGCAATAGCTGTTGCACCCTTAGATGCGCCTTTTTGCACCCTTAAAGACGCCGGATTGCACCCTTTGGCGCGCCCGTTTGCACCCTTACCGGTGCCATTTAAGGGTGCAGAATTTGCACCCTTAGTGACCTGGGCATCGTCGCCCTGCCCTGCATTCAGGCCTTCCGAAGCGCCCTGATTCTTTAAGGGTGCAAAATTTGCACCCTTAATCCACTCCGGACTAATTCGATATTCGCGGGGGCGCCCTTCAAGGCCGTAGCCCTGCATTCGCCCTCCGGTACCGAAGTTCACCAGCACCAGCCAGCCACTCGCCTGCATGGCACGAAGCTGATACTGGATGGTGCGCTCGGACTGCCGCGTCTTGGCCGCCAGCCGGGCCACAGACGGGAAGATGTGGGTTCCATCGTCGTGGGCGTGATCAGCCAAGGCCAGCGCCAGGAGCATCTCGCCCCCACCCGCGTGGTACCGGTCGAAGACCATGCCGGTCATTTTCGCGCTCATCGGCGCACCCTCACGGCCGCGCGTGAAGCGCGGGCCGACAAGGCGTTCTGATTGATCGTGTACTGCATGCCATGACTCCTGCTACCGCTCGCGCCTACCTGGGCGCCAATGGACGTGTGTTGGTTTACGCCTGCGCGTCGGCGGCGTCTTCGTCTGCCTTCGCCAACTTGGCAAAGGCACGGTTCTTCTTGATCTGATCTTTCAGCGCGCGAATCCGGGCGATCTGCATTGGTCGCATCGGCCCGCTCGGCATCAATTCCTCTTCCAGCGTCTCGACCGTCTTTTCTAGCTCATCGGCTTTCTGCGTAAGGAACTCGGAGCGCTTCACTACCCAGACAGTCTTGGGCTTTCCTTCGTCCTTGGCGCGTCGGTCCAACTCATCGCGCAGCTGCTGGTCGGTGAAGCGCGCGAGTGGGTTTCGCTTGGCCTTGGCTGGCGTGCTCACTGCCCACCAGCCGATGCGAGCTCGGCGCGCTGCGCAAGATCCGCAGCATCCGCCTGGATGGAAGCGCACAGCCGCCCAATCTCGCTCGACTCATTCGGAGTGATCTTTCCGTCCTCCAACGAAGTGGCCACAGCCTGCGCAAGGTCGCCCTGACGCTTCGATACCGCGAGGACGGCGCCAATGACGCTGCCACTTGCTGCGCCCTCCACTCGGCGCAGTACATAGCCGTGCTCGGCAGCAAGCGCGTGCAGCATCCGGTCATCGCCGGTCACCCCCATGATCTCGCTGGCCTCGGCCAGGCTCAGGTGATGCGTGCTGTTGTTCGGGTTGACCTTGTTGCGCAGCACCGCGCCGGACATGCCAATGCGCACGCCAAGCGCCTCAGCGCCGCCCGGGTAGTCCTTCACGGTCTTGTGTGCTGCGTCGGTGATGTTCATTGCGTGGCTCCGTGAACGTGGTTTGCAACAAAGGCGCGGCGCACGATGGGCGCCATGAAGGGAATAAAACTCATCTCAGTGGCCCCTCGGGACCGGAGGGCGGGCGCCGCCCTCCTTGCGGTAGGCTGCTGTTTCCACACGAGCAGCCCGCAAGGAGGGCGACATGGAAGAGGAGTACTTGAAGGACATACGAGCGCTGATGCTTGGGAACCGCGCCCGCGAACTGCGCCAGTTCGTCGGGTCAGCCAAAGGGCCAGAGGATCTGGCTTCAACCACCCTCTCCGACGGCTCGACGCACACAATGCTCACCGACGAAAGGGCTATGGAACTGGCGATCGAAGAGCTAAAACGGCACAAGCTCATGATCGAGAAGTCCGAGGACTTTTAGGGCTGTCGCCCAACGCGGCGGCGGCCGACTTGCGCCGCTCCGCGACTATTTGGCTGCGTTCTATAGCCTCCAACTGCTTGCTTAGAATTTCCAGCTGGTACGGAATACGAAACAGTCCACGAATTGCTCCAAACAGCGCGCGCATGTCAGGCAACCTCCACGGACACGATGCGGTCGTCGTCGGGATCTACCGGTGGCGCATCGGCAATGGCCTGCGGCTGGTGGCCGAGCAGGCGCAGCACTTCGGGCACGGCCGGCAGCGCGCGCTCTTCCTCCCAGCTTTCGACCTGGGCCAAAGGCAGGCCCAGAACCGTGGCCAGCTGCTTGTCGTTGGCGAAGCCCAGCCGGGCGCGCAGCGCGCGCTTGCTCATGCGGCAATCGAGCTCGGCGGCCAATGCGCCTGTAGGACTGACCGAACCGACTGCTGCCGTTGCGCGCCCGAAAACGTCTGTGCGAGTGACTCGGGTGTACGGGGGGATGCCTCGATACTTCCAGTTCTGGACACGCTGAGTGCCCCTCGGCATCTCGAATCCCAACCTACGGGCCACATCGGCCGGGCCACCGAGCGAGTCGATCAGCTCGGCATCCTTATGCATGACTTTTTCGGGCGAATTCATGCGGAGATTAAACGTCATGTTTAATCCAGAGTCAACGTCGCGTGTAACAACACGGTGTTTAGTACCGCGACAATGCCCTATGACCGAAATGCACCCTTCAATGAAGCGTCTTTACGCTGCGGCTGCACAGCTCGAGCCTGCGATCAGAGGACAGTCCGCGCTTGCTAGGGCGCTGGGCCAATCCCCCCAGACTCTGAAGAACTGGGAGTCTCGATCAACTGGCGTCTCAGCAGCTGGCGCCAATAAGGCGCAGCAGGAGCTCGGGGTCAGTTCGACTTGGATTCTGGATGCCCACACGCCGATGTTCATTGGCGGCCGGTCCGCTGTCTCCACTCCTGCGACGCCAGAGAACTATGTTCGTGTTCAGCAACTGGAGGCCACGGCAGGCATGGGGGAAGGGGTGGAGAATCCGGATTTTCCGGAAGTTATACGGGCGATAGATTTCGAGCCTGGCTACATACGTAGCATTGTTGGCTTCGTGCCAACGCCTGGCCGATTGCGCCTGATCACCGGGAGCGGTGACTCGATGCTACCGATCATCCAACCGGGCGACGCCGTTGTCGTAGATACGGGCATCACGTCGTTTGACGGTGACGGAATCTATCTGATCAACATGGGAAACGGCCAGCAGATCAAGCGCCTGATCGACAGGGGGATCATCCATGTCGCGAGCGAAAACAAGAGTTACGGCGATCCGTTCCCCATCCCAGAGGGAACACTGATTGGCGGAAAGGTCTATCTTCGCAATAGGATCGAACGCTTTAACTAGTCCGCAGCTACCAACAAAAAGCCCTGACAATGCAGGGCTTTTTGCGACCGCCGTCTTCAGTCGGCCGCCACGCTTCGGCCAGAACCGGACGATTAACGTCTCGCTCGAGGGGCGCCCCAATAGGTGGCAGAGTCGGCTGAAGAAGCGCACTCCGAACGCGCTTTTTGCACTGACTGTAGCTTCTGGGCGCGCTTGGTAAAGCGGTAAGAATTAGGCTTTAGTCACCTTCGTTATTACTACGAGTGTTGCACTGCACTTCACCTGCACGAACAGAAATTTTTCGGTTTCATTCTCTGGAAGCAGTATGCTCGATGGTATGGACCCATTGGTGAAATCAACGTTTACGGCATAATTGTTGGTGTTCTTCATCACTACTGTGGTGACGGGATCGCCGAGATAGCACTGGAGTGTCACTCCACTCGTGCCCGCGTATGATTCAACATCTATTGGATTCATTTTTGACTCCGATAAAATGGAACGCGCTTATAGGGCGGCCTTCCAGAAGCCCACCTCTGGAACTAAGCCGACCCGCGAAGCGGCGTTGGCTTGAATGAATTGTTAGACCGCCAAACCGCGGACAATAACGACTGCGGCAGCCAGTGACAGCACGGCCTGAATGATGACGACAAACGTTTGGACCTGAGCGACCTTGGTGTACATGCGGCCTGTCATAGCAAAATCCCCTGACTGTACCTTGGCGAAAGCTCGCCGGGCAAACAGACTGCCTGGCCAGAACAGCGCCTTTTCTGTTTCTGAGAAGAGCGTTGGTATGTCGATCTCTAAGCCGCCCTCCACGAGATCCTTGCCAAGTGCTGCACCTTCAATTGCTGCAAGAGTGCCAGCCGCTATGAGCGCGGCTAGCAATTTATCTATAACGGCAAGGGCTGCCGAGATGATAAAGAGGAAAGATGCGCATTTGAGACTGCTAAGCGAGACGAACTTAGAGACAGTATCTAGATTGGCAATAAAGAGAGCTAGGGCTGCGCCAAATCCGGCAGCAAGCCAGCCCGAGAAGGTATCGAACGAGGCGCTCACTCTTTGAGTAGCAAGAATGAGAACCTGGCCCGCCAAAATGCTCGCCTGAGTCTCCGAAGGCTTCATTTCATCTCTCAAAGTGTTGTGGTGCCTGTTGGCAGCCTAGCCACCTAATTGTCCGACCCTCGGAGCGGACTATACGATTTACCAACAAGGCATCGGTTGGTGGATTTCCCCTTACTGAAGCTGGATGCTAGGGCGGCTGGGTCCGGCTAGCAAGCCGAAGTTAAGCCGGACCTAGAGGTAGGCTCGGCGGCCGCATCAATGTTCGCTATGCGCCGCATCCCGTCCAACCGGCGGGACCAGCCGAGCGCATGAATTAAACATGCTGTTGACTTACAGTTAAACGTCTTGTTTAATCACTCCATCGCCCCGCGACACACCCATTCCGGGCAGGGGCTGGAGATCAGGTTCATGGCGACCGCACGTCAGCAATGGAAAGCGTTCTACCGCGCAGCGCGCGCGGCTTACCGGCTCTTCCTCGCCTTCGAGGGCCGACTCAAGCGTAGATTCAAGGATGAGTGCCCGGACTTCCTCTACGCGGCCACCAAGGAAGGCGCTCTGAGGTTCGATTTCAGTCGCCTACACGGCGACTTCCTCCGTGTGTTCAACGGCATGTGGGCGCATGACTGCCGCATGGAACACTTTCGCCGCCGCGTGCGCCTTCCTGGTGCTGGCATTGGCGGTGCTGCATGAGCCGCTCGGGGTACAGCGACGATTGCGTGAGCTGGAGTCTGATCTGCTGGCGCGGAGCAGTAAACGCCGCGCTGCGTGGCAAGCGGGGCCAGGAGTTCTTGATCGAGCTTCGTGATGCTCTCGACGCAATGCCGATCAAGAAGCTGATCGCCGACGAGCTACAAACGGTTGATGGGTGCCATTGCACTCTCGGCGTTATCGGCTCCAAGCGCGGTATTGAAATGGGCGCGCTTGATCCCACCGACCGCGATGCGGTCGCACAAGCCTTCGGGATTGCTCCAGCGATGGTTGCCGAAATCGTCTTTATGAACGACGAGGCCTCATGGAACGCCGAGACGCCCGAGGCTCGTTGGGGACGCATGCGCGATTGGGTTAGCAGCCAGATCCACGGCGGTGCCGCATGATCCGCGCCCTCCTCGCCTCCCTGCTGCTCGTCCTTGGCGGCTGCGCCGCCACCGGCCAGCCCGAGCCCTCCCCGGCCGCTGAGGTCGCCACCGATGGCGAAGTGACCATCCCGGCAGACCTGGTCATCAGCAGCCCGCGCATCTGCGCCGCCCTCGCCGTCTACGAGCTCGCTGACCACGACGATTGGGGACTACGCGGCACCATCGCGGCAACCGCCCTCAATGGCTTTCGTGTCGCCGACCGCGTGCCGAACTGCGCCGCTGGCGTTGCCGTGGCACTGACTGCCGACTTCTCAGCCCGCCGCTGGCAAGACGCGCTCGACGCCGTCGATGCGGTCGCCAGCGGCTCCTACCCCGTTCCAAGCGCATGCGCCCGGGCAACTGCGGTTGTCCCCCTCTCTGCGGTCAGTGCCGACTCCCCCTCGGCCGCCCGGGCGCGCTGCGTCATCTATGACCTGGCTTTCGTCGGGGGTGCGCCATGAAGCACTCCACCCGCGAATTCCTCGGAACCCTTCTTGTGACCCTGGCAGCTGCCGCCATCGCCGGCGTCCTTCTCGCGCTGCTGGCCTACGGCAAATAGGAGAAGCACATGCAACGCATGATCACAGAGCAGCCGCCGATCACTCCCTGCAGCAAAGGCCACGCGGCGCGTCACATGCTCGACCTACGCCGCCCGTCGGCCGGCGGTGGCCACAGCGTGGAATGTGCCTGCAGCAACACCGCCAGGCACCTTACCTTCGAAGAAGCACACGCCGAGTGGTGCCTTGTGCACGGGCAGCGCGCGGCGAAGCGCAGAACACCCGCGAAGCGTTCGGTATTCCCGTCTGAGCTCGCCCAGCTGCAACTGAGTCTGTGAGGCATCCATGACCGACCAAGCCCAGTGCGACGAACTGCTCGCAGCGCTCACCAAGCGACCGATGACAGCTACCGAGATCTTCCAGGAGCTGGGCATCGCCAGAGCCAGCGCGCGCATCTACGACCTGCGGCAGCAAGGCCACCCGATCCACTCCACAGAAATCGTGGTCAACAACCGCAAGGGCAAGCCCTGCCGCGTTGCCCGCTACAGCGTCACCACAGATCAGCTTCTGCTCATTCCAAACCTGCCGGGCCGCGCCCGGTACACCCACCGCCAATCCAAGAAGGAACAAACGGCGTGAACGACATCACCATCTCAACCGCCACGGCGGACATCGTCATCCGCCCCCGCGAACCAGCAATGACCTTGCTGGCGGTGGACGGGTTTGCAGCTGTACCGCAAGCGAGCGGCTTCACCAAGGTACTGGCTGACGGCACTCACCTGCCGGCGGGAAGCACTCGTACCGACCACGTCGCTGTGATCGACCACAGCACCGGCCTCATGTGGTCCGTTGAGTCGCTGGGCAGCAAGGATTCCGCCGATGACGGCATCACCCAGGAAGCGTGCGAAGCCCGCTGCCGCGAGCTGCCCCTGCTGGGCGTGAACGACTGGCGCCTGCCGACCCGCGCCGAGCTCGCGGCCCTAGTCGATGACACCCGCCACGAACCGGCAATCGACACCTCGCTGTTCCCCGGAATCAAACCCCGCTGGCACTGGACGAGCACGCCCTGCGCCTGGTCCTCGGCGTCCGCGTGGGGCGTCGATTTCAGCAGCGGCAGCGTCTACGACTCCCACCGCTACCACCACGGGTTCGCGTTGGCCGTGCGTCGTGCCGGTCAGTAATTGGCCTTTTTGAATATCACCAGGAGCACTACCGAATGAGCAACATCAAGTTCATCAAGATCGGCGCCGACGGCCAGCAGCTGCCCAATGACGCTACCGACTGGGTCGCCGTCGAACTGCCGGAGCACGGCCTGACCTTCACCGCCACCAGCGTCGTCGAATCGGACGTGCCGCAGGAGCAGTGCGAGGCCGCTGCGAAGGCCCTGACGCTTGCCGGTCACAGCGATTGGGATCTGCCGACCATCGACGAGCTGTCGCTGCTGGTGGACCGCTCGCGCTGCGAGCCAGCCATCGATACGGACTTCTTCCAGAACATCCAGAACGATTGGTACTGGAGCAAGACCCCGGCCGCCTGGTCCTCGGCGTCCGCGTGGTTCGTCCATTTCTACCTCGGCCTCGTCAGCAGCCTCCACCGCGACTACGACGGGTTCGCGTTGGCCGTGCGTCGTGCCGGTCAGTGATTTGACTCTTTGCTGAGCTGACCAATGACATCCCGCTTCCAGCCCCCACCCATCATCAAGGCCGCAGAACGCCTGCTGCTTGAGATAGAAAAGGCCGTGCGCCAGTTCCCGCGCTATCACCGCTACGCGGTGGGCACGGATCTGCGCAGGCAAGCCATGGCGGTCTACACCAATGCCAACCGGGCATGGAGCGACCGGCCGCGACAGGCAGAGCTGGTGGGCCAGCTGGTGTGGGATATCGATGCGCTTAAGCAACACCTGCAGTTGGCCAAGCTGTTGCATGCCTTCAACAGCTTCCGCCGATTCGAAATGCTGGCGCGCCTTGCTCACGAGCTGGGCGCACAAGCTGGCGGGTGGAACCGCCGCTTCAGCACTCCCAATGCCCAGAATGCGCGAGCCAATGGCGTACCGCAGCGTGGCGAGAAACTGAGTACCCGTACCGCCCCTGCGAGGGCTAACTCATGACGAAGCAGCGCTATCCACATCCGGGCTGCGCTGCCTGGTCGCAAGTGTATGGGGAGGCGGCCGCCTGGTCCTCGGCGTCCGCGTGGAACGTCAATTTCAACAACGGCAACGTCAACAACAACCACCGCAACAACAACGGGTTCGCGTTGGCCGTGCGTCGTGCCGGTGAGTTTCAGGGAGATGTAGGCCTGCAGGAGTTGTACCAGGCATGGCGGCGCGCACGCCGCCAGAAGGTTCCAAGCTTCAATCAGCTGCGCTTCGATTACCGGTGGGCCGATGGCCTGCTGGAACTACAACGGCAGTTGCAGGCCGGGCAATGGCAGCCGGGTCCGTCCACATGCTTCGTTGCGCTGCGCCCCAAGGCTCGGGAGATCCACGCCCCGGACTTCGCAGATCGCGTTGTGCACCACTGGTTGGTGCCGCAGCTGGAGGCGATCTGGGAGCCCACCTTCATCCACGACAGCTACGCGAACCGGAAAGGCCGTGGCAGCCACGCTGCCGTGCGCCGGGCCCAGGAGTTCATCCGGCAGGTTCACAGCGGCCAAGGTGGCGGCTGGTATCTGCAGCTGGACGTGGCCAACTTCTTCAACAGCATCCACCGCCCTACGCTGTGGCAGATGCTGCGCAAGCGCATGGACGCACGCAAGGTGCCAGCCCGCGTCCAGCAGACCACCCATGCGCTGCTGCGGCGCTCTCCGCTGCATGCAGGCGTGCAGTGCCGAGCAACCGCCGCCGAGGTCGCGCAGGTTCCGCCGCACAAGCGGCTCGCTAACGCGCCCGCCGGGCGCGGCCTGCCGATCGGCAACCTGTCCAGCCAGTTCTTCGCCAACGTCTATCTGGACGCGCTAGACCAGTTCGTGAAGCACCAGCTCAAGGCGAAGCGCTACCTGCGCTACGTCGATGACTTCGTGCTGTTCCACCACGACCGCGAGCAGCTGGCGACCTGGCGTGGTCAGATCGAGGCGTTCCTGCAGGAGCGGCTTGGGCTCCGACTGAAGGCCGAGCAGAAGCTTTGCCGACTGACCGATGGCTTGGACTTCCTCGGCTACGTCATCTACCCGACCCACACCCTCGCCCGTCGGCGCGTTGTGTCCCATCTGCAGCAGGCCTTGGCCGAGTGGGAGGGGCAGCACGTGCAAGGCGACACCGTGCGCGCCACGCCCGCTGAGCTACGCGAGATATCGGCGCGCGTCTCCAGCTTCGGCGGCCATCTGCGTCACGCCAACGCGCACTGCCTCATGGCCGGAGTGCACACCCGATATCCCTGGCTGCGCGCCGCAGCTCAGCCCCGCAAATTCTCCGCTAGCCGGGAAGGCCGGCACATCCAACTGAGGATCACCAAGTGACCGATATCAAGCCCTCCCTTGCCTGCACCTGCCCCAGTGGAGACGGCTCACTGCGCCACCCATGCCCAGCGCATAGCGGCGCTTGCACCAGCGATGCGGCGCCGTTTGACCTAGTCGCCCACCTAGAGCGCCAGCGCTACTTCTCAGCGCACACCTTTGGCCCGGGAACCCGAGCAGCGGGCATCGTCGATCACATCCGCAAGGAGCTGCTGGAGATCGAGGCCGACCCGGGCGATCTGCGGGAGTGGGTGGACGTGATCATTCTCGCGCTGGACGGCGCATGGCGCAGCGGCGCAACACCACAGGAAATCATCGCCGCCATCGTCGCAAAGCAGACAAAGAACGAAGGCCGAACCTGGCCGCACTGGAGCACCATGCCGGCTGACAAGGCCATCGAGCACGACCGCAGCGGCGAGTTGAAATCATGAGCCTTCTAGAAACGGGCCTTCGCCCCCTTGACCGCGTTCTGAAACTGTTCCCCATCCCAAGCAAGCTGCTCAGTAAGCGCAATGGCACGCAGATTCTCCGAGAGGACAACGATGTCGTCCTCGAACTTCTGCGGCTCGGTTCCGATCCATTTGTGGAGGCTCAGACGCAAGCTATGAATGTCTCTAGCGACGCTCTGGTACCACGCAGCATCTCCGGCGATGCTGTATCTCTTACCCAGAACCGGGTCAGCAAGAAAGATCCGTCGCTGCTTCGCAATGCTGAGCATCGCCGAGCATTGTGCGATAGCCGCGATCACATCGCTGGGAAGATTCGGACTGAAGGAAATGAGGTCCATGACAGGTTGCGGGTTGAGAACCGAAGTAGCGTTGGAAACCTCGCGGTACTCCCAAGCGGTCACATACCCACTCTCGTCGCGGGGAACTCCAATCGCGGCTCTCAAGTAAAGCTCTTGAATAGCCAATTCATCGGCGAGCACCTGAGCGAGCACTTTGGCCTGTTTAGTTCTTCTCCTAGATTCCAGCCAGATAGGACCAAGTCCAACAACAAGGGCAGCGAGGCCCGCGAATCCAGTGAGGATCGCGGACAGCGCAGACCAGTCCAAGGCCCAAGTAGCAGCTTTCCCTATCTCAACGCTAACGCTCACATCCACCTCTCAATGCGGTTCATTCGGCATTTTGCCATGGGCGCAAGGGGACCTATCGCAACTCGCCCGCAGGGGGCGAAGTATGGCCGGTGATATGGCTTGGGTCCGCAAGAACTACGGCGTTCCCGCGAAGCGCGGCGCTCGCGTTGAGTACCTTGGAAATGGTAGGGCTGTGCAAGGCACGATCCGATCTGCCCGAGGCGGACACGTGCGCATCCAGCTCGACGACGACGAATTGGCGATCCCCTTTCATCCGACGTGGAAGCTGCGCTATCTGGACGCGGACAGCCCGCAGGAGGCGAGCGATGCGTGACTTCCGCATCAGCAAGCCGCTCATCAAAGCCCTACGCCAGCTCGCGCACGGCCAGAAGGGCCTGACAGTCGACGACTACCGCGGCTACATACGGGCAGTCGGGTGCGAGAGCACCTTGGAGCTGAGCCGGGCCCAGCATCAGCAGCTGCTGCAGCGCCTCTTCGCCTTGCCCGACAAGCCCAAAGCGATAGGCCGTTCGGATGCGTCGAAAGGCTGAGCAGCTGGACATATTCGGCCACCGTGCTCGGTGGCTGGCTGAAAAGAATCGCGAGGCCGCTGATGCCGCGCGCGTCGCATACAACTTCCCCGCCTCAGTTCGAGAGGAAAGGGTGAACTACTACCTGGCCGAAGCGGCGCAATGGGATGCCATCGCCGATCAGCAGCAACAAGGAGATGCATCATGAAGCTGATGCTTGCCCAAAAATGGGCGGAAAAGTACTTCGATGAGGACAGTCGGCCCGATGCCCAGCTGCTCGGCCGGTGGTGCCGTAACGGCAAGATCCCTGCAACCAAGGTCGTCGGCCAGTGGTACGTCGATGAGCATGCATGGCTGGCTGATGGCGACGACCTGGTCGCCAGCGTCTTGGCAGTGGCGTAACTTGCCATGATGGGACGTGCACGCAAACCGAGCCGCCGAGACTGGCCGGCCAACCTCTACGCTCACCGCGACGGGTTCAAGTACCGCCACCCGATCACTCGGAAAGAGCATTCCATGGGCAAGGACAAGGCCAAGGCCTTTGCTGCAGCCAAGAAGCTCAATGCGCTGCTGATGCCCGGGAACGATTTGATTGCTTCCGTGCTTACGCCGGGCGAGACCGTGGCCGATGCGATCAAAGTATTTCGGACCGACGACATTCCCGGCAGAAAGTGGGCGCCCAAGACCGCCGAAGTATACGAAAGCGTCATCAGGCGTATCGAGGCTGGCCTGGGCGCCACGCCGGTTGCCGAAGTCACGGTGAAGGCCTGTGCCACCTTCATTCGCGAAGTAACCGAATCGGAGCGCGCACGGCAGCAGTTCCGCCTGGTGCTTGGCTGGATTCTAGCTTGCGCCGTGGAGGAAGGCTGGATCGACACCAACCCGGCTCTGGCCACCCGCAAGTTCTCGCACAGCCGAAAGCGCGAGCGCCTGTCCATCGAGGTCTACCGTGCAATCTGGGATGCCGCGCCGCAGTGGGTGCGGAACGCTATGGACCTGTCGCTGCTCACGCTGCTGCGCCGCGAGGACGTGGTTTCCGCTCGTTTCGCTGACCTGCACGATGGCGCGCTCTGGGTGGTGCCGTCGAAAACCGAAGGCTCCACAAACGTCCGCCTACAGATCGCAGCTAGCGGCCCTCTAGGCGACCTGCTGGCCTGCTGCCGTGATGCTGTGGTGTCGCCCTACCTGATCCACCGGCTACCGGAGAAGGCGCGGCCAAGCAACATGCGAGCCAAAGACCGGGACCATCACACCCAGGTGTTACCGGAGCAGCTGTCACGGGCGTTCGCCACGGCACGCGATGCGGCCGGCATTGATGGGGACAACCCTCCGACCTTCCATGAGATCCGGAGCTTGGGTGGCGCCCTGCTGAAGGAAGCTGGCTGGACCAACGAGCAGATCCAGGCGTTGATGGGCCACAGCAATGTGGCGATGACCGAGCACTATCTCGGTGGCCATGAAGCGCCGTGGCAAGCAGTTTCCACCGGCATTTCGTTGCCTCGATAGTGGACGAATAGTGGACACTTAGTGACCACAACGAAAAAGGGCTCACGACGAATGCCGTAAGCCCTTGTTCTTAAAACAGTAATTGGTCGGGACGGCCGGATTTGAACCGACGACCCTCTGCCCCCCAGGCAGATGCGCTACCAGGCTGCGCTACGCCCCGATCGTTACTGCTTTCGCCTTGCGGCGAGCCGGTGATTATACCGGGTTTCACACAAAAAAGTTCAGCGACGGAGCAGTTGCAGTACTTCTTCCAGCTCCATGCGCACCTGCTTGATGATCTGGTTGCTCAGCGCCGACTCTTCGCGGGCGCCCTCGCCTTCCAGTCGCAGACGGGCGCCACCGATGGTGTAGCCCTGTTCGTACAGCAGGCCGCGGATCTGCCGGACCATCAGCACGTCATGGCGCTGATAGTAACGACGGTTGCCACGGCGCTTGCCTGGCTCAAGGCTGGGGAACTCGGTTTCCCAGTAGCGCAGCACGTGCGGCTTGACGTCGCACAGCTCGCTTACTTCACCAATGGTGAAGTAACGCTTGGCCGGAATCGGCGGAAGTTCGCGGTTACTGCCCGGATCCAGCATATGCCTCCACCCGCTCCTTGAGCTTCTGGCCCGGACGGAAGGTGACTACCGTACGGGCGGAAATCGGAATTTCCTCACCGGTCTTTGGGTTGCGACCCGGGCGCTGGTTCTTGCGCCGCAGATCGAAATTGCCGAAGCCCGACAGCTTCACTTGACGTCCCTGTTCCAATGCATCGCGCAACACATCGAAAAACGCGTCGACAAATTCCTTGGCCTCACGCTTGTTCAGACCGACTTCGTCGAACAACCGATCCGCCATCTCCGCCTTGGTCAATGCCATGCCTGCTCCCTGTATCCCGCTTCAGCCACGGATCTTTGCGCCGTGCCCATGATCAATCGCCGCCACCACATCGGTGACTACGGCTTCCACGTCACGGTCCGTCAATGTGCGCGACTTGTCCTGCAAAATCAAGCCCATAGCCAAACTCTTGAAGCCCGGCTCGACGCCTTGGCCGACATAACGGTCAAACAGCGCCACTTCACGCAGCAGTTCGCCAGCAGAAGCCCGGATGGTTGTCGACAAGTCAGCCCAGCTGACCGATTCAGCCACGACCACAGCCAGATCCCGGCGCACCGCCGGGAAACGTGACAGCTCGCTGGAGCGCGGCAGCGAGCGCGCGGCCAGCGGGGCCAGATCCAGCTCGAATGCGTAGACATCGGCATCCACTTCCATCGCCTTGGTCAGGCGCGGGTGCAGCTGGCCGATCCAGCCGATGCATTCGCCGTCGCGCCAGATGTCCGCCGAGCGGGCCGGGTGCGCATACGGGCGCTGCGAGGCGCGGAACTCCAGGGCTGCGCCGGAGGCAGCAGCCAGCGATTCCAGATCGCCCTTGAGGTCATGGAAATCGACCTTACGCGCCTTTTCGCCCCACTGCAGGGTGGCAGCATCACCGCATACGGCAGCAGCAACGCGAACGGTTTCCTTCGGCGCGGGCTTGCCCTCGCCGGCCTGCGCTGCGAACACGCGGCCGATCTCGAACAGGCGCACACGACCGGCCTGACGGGCTACGTTGCGGCCCAAGGTTGCCACCAGACCCGGCAACAGCAACGGACGCATCACCGCCAACTCGGCCGACAGCGGGTTGGCCAGCCCAACCAGACCTTCGCTCTGCTGCCACTGCTTCAGCAGCTCGGCATCGACGAAGGCGAAGTTGATGGTTTCCAGCATTTCGCGGGCCACCAGCTGGCGGCGCACGCTGAGGTCATCCAGACGGGTTTCGCTGGGCATGGCGATGCGTGCAGCGCCGCCCGGCAAGGTGGTCGGGATGGATTCGTAGCCGTGGATACGGGCCAGTTCCTCGATCAGGTCTTCTTCGATGGCGATATCGAAACGACGGCTCGGGCCGGTGACGTTCCAACCATCGGCAACAGCCTCGACCTGCATGCCAAGCGCGCGCAGGATGCGCTCGACTTCAGCGTCTTCAATCTGGATGCCGAGCACGCGCACGATGCGGGCGCGACGCAGCAGTATCCTGGCGGCGACCGGCAGATCAGCTTCGCGCACGGCTTCGGTGACCGGAGCCGGCGTACCGCCAGCTAGGTCGAGCACCAGCTTGGTGGCGTATTCGATGGCGGTACGCGGCAGCTGCGGATCGACACCACGCTCGAAGCGATGACCGGCATCGGTGTGCAGGCCGAGCTTGCGGCCACGGCCCATGATCGCCGCCGGGGCGAAGTGCGCCGCTTCCAGAAACACCTTGCTGGTCGCATCGGTGACGCGGGTATCGAAGCCGCCCATCAGGCCAGCCAAGCCGACCGGACGATCGGCGTCGGTCACTACCAGGAAGCTGTCATCCAGCGCGGCGTCGCGGCCGTCGAGCAGCTTGAGGCTTTCACCGGCGCGCGAGCGGCGCACAGCGATCGGCCCCTTCAGCGTATCCAGGTCGTAGGCGTGCATCGGCTGACCGAGTTCCAGCATCACGTACTGGGTGATGTCGACCAATAGTGACACCGGGCGCACGCCACTACGGCGCAGACGCTCCGCCATCCACAGTGGCGTGGTCGCGGCGGCATTGACGCCTTCGATCACCCGGCCGAGGTAACGCGGCGCTTCAGCGCCGGCGTCTAGCTGGATGACCAGCTCACGTGCACCCTGTGCAGGCACCGCATCGGCGGCGAACGGCTTCACTTCGCTGCGGGTAGCCGCAGCAACGTCGAAGGCGATGCCGCGCACGCTGAAACAGTCGGCGCGGTTGGGCGTGAGTTTGATCTCGATGCTGGAATCCGGCAGGCCGAGGTACTCGACCAGCGTGGTGCCGACCGGAGCATCGTCGGGCAGTTCCAGCAGGCCGGAAGCATCGTTGTCCAGACCCAGTTCCTTGGCCGAGCACAGCATGCCGTTGGATTCCACGCCACGCAGCTTGGCCGGCTTTATCCTCAGCTCGCCGATCTGCGCGCCAACCATCGCCAGCGGCGCCACCAGACCCGGGCGCGCATTCGGCGCGCCGCAGACGATCTGCAGCAGCTCAGCCTGGCCGGCGTCGACCTTGCAGATCTGCAGACGATCGGCTTCCGGATGACGGGTAGCTTCAACGATACGCGCCACCACCACGTTATCCAGGCCTGCGCCCAGCGCGGTGACTTCTTCGACTTCCAGACCGATGGCAGTCAGCACGGCGCTGAGTTCGTCGCGCGAGGCGGTGGTCGGTACGTGGCTGCGCAGCCAGCTTTCAGAGAATTTCATGTGTTTACCTTGATGGGAGGCGCGCCTCCCGTTGCGGTTTCTTTTGTTGATGCCCAGCGCTTTGCGCCTGGGGCTGGTCAACGTTTAGAAGCTGCCGAGCGTGGCTCGGCACTACACAGTTCGCCTTTAGGCGAACTGCTTGAGGAAGCGGACGTCGTTTTCGAAGAAGGCGCGCAGGTCGTTGACGCCGTAACGCAGCATCGCGAAACGCTCAACGCCCAGACCGAAAGCGAAGCCGGTGTAGCGCTCCGGATCGATGCCTACCGACTTCAACACGTTCGGGTGGACCATGCCGCAGCCCAGCACTTCCAGCCAGCGGGTGCTGCCATCGGGCTGCTGCCAGGCGATGTCCACTTCCGCACCCGGCTCCACGAACGGGAAGTAGCTCGGGCGGAAACGCATTTCGAAATCGCGCTCGAAGAAGGCACGCACGAACTCGGACAAGGTGCCCTTGAGGTCGGCGAAGTTGGAGTGCTCGTCCACCAGCAGGCCTTCGACCTGATGGAACATCGGCGAGTGGGTCTGGTCGCTGTCGCTGCGGTACACCTTGCCGGCGGCAATCATGCGCAGCGGCGGCTTGTGCTCGCCCATGTAGCGCACCTGCACACCGGAGGTATGCGTGCGCAGCAGGCGGCCATCGCCGAAGTAGAAGGTGTCGTGCATGGCGCGCGCAGGGTGGTGCGGCGGGAAGTTCAGCGCCTCGAAGTTGTGCCAGTCGTCTTCGATTTCCGGGCCTTCGGACAGTTCGTAACCGAGGCGGGCGAAGATTTCGGTGATGCGTTCCAGGGTGCGTGTGACCGGGTGCAGACCGCCGCGCTCGCCATGACGGCCAGGCAGGGTGACATCGATGCTTTCAGAGGCCAGACGCGCATCCAGCGCGGCGTTTTCCAGCAGCGTCTTGCGCTCACCCAACGCGGAGGACACGGCGTCGCGCGCGATGTTGATCGCCTCGCCCGCTGCCTTGCGCTCGTCGGCCGGCAGTGCGCCAAGCTGCTTGAGCTGGGCAGTGATGCTGCCGCTCTTGCCCAACAGCGAAACACGCAGGTTTTCCAGCGTTTCCGGGCTCTGCGCCGCGGCCACATCGGCCAGCGCCTGCGCGGTCAAGGATTGGATGTCACTCATGGGATCGACGAAACCTCTGGCCGGCTTGCCTACGCGGTACGCGCCGGGCCGACCCCCGTCGCCACCAGTGGCTGACCGCCGCGCAACCATCGGCAGCGGCAACCAGCACAAAAAAGAATGGGGAAGGACTTGCGCCCTTCCCCATGCATTGTCTCACCACAGCCGCTGCGCGTGAACGCTACAACTGCTGCAGGAAGAACTTATGCCGCCAGTGCGCCCTTGGCCTTTTCTGCCAGAGCGGCAAAACCGGCTGCGTCGTGCACGGCGATATCAGCCAGAACCTTACGGTCCAGGGTGATACCAGCCTTCAGCAGGCCGTTCATGAAACGGCTGTAGCTCAGGCCGTTGATGCGGGCAGCCGCATTGATGCGGGTGATCCACAGCGAACGGAAATTGCGCTTCTTCTGCTTACGGCCAATGTAGGCGTACTGCTGTGCCTTGATGACTGCCTGCTTGGCAACGCGGAAGACCTTGCGACGGGCGTTGTAATAGCCCTTGGCGAGATCCAATACTTTCTTGTGGCGGCGGCGCGCCTGCACACCACGCTTTACTCGTGCCATGGTTCAGTCCTCAGAGGTAGGGAAGCATACGGTCCAGACGGCCTGCGTCTTCTGCGCGGACGTGATTCGTCTGACGCAGGTTACGCTTCCGCTTGGTCGCTTTCTTCGTGAGGATGTGGCTACGGTTGGCGTGACCGCACTTGTACTTGCCGGAGGCGGTCTTGCGGAAACGCTTGGCCGCCGCCCGGTTGGTCTTGATCTTGGGCATTGCTATGTCCTTGATGGTCTCTTTTCACTGACTGGGCGGTGGTTTTACCCACACTTTCCGTCCCTGCCCTTGTCTGTTTAAAGCCCACACTCCCACTGGAGGCAGGCAGGTCCTGGGTGAAGCAAACAACAAACCCGGCGAACCGGGCCGCCCATTATGCCTTGCGCACCAGCCACTTGCAAACTGCAAGCAGGTTGGCACCCAAAATGGCTGAACAGGCATGCAAACAGGGAGGTAGCCGAAGCCCCTCCCTGTTCAGCAAAGCAGCAGGCCCGAGGGCCGACGGCTTACTTCTTCTTCGGCGCGATCATCATGACCATCTGCCGGCCTTCCAGGCGCGGACGGGACTCGATCACGATGTCCTCACCCAGATCAGCCTCGATCCGGTTGGCCATTTCGCGACCCAGTTCCTGATGGCTCATTTCGCGGCCACGGAAGCGGATGTTGACCTTGATCTTGTCGCCCTCTTCGAGGAAACCGCGCATCTTGCGCAGCTTGATCTGGTAGTCGCCCTCGTCCGTTACCGGACGGAACTTCACTTCCTTGATCTCGACCTGCTTGGTCTTCTTCTTGGCCTCGTTGGCCTTCTTCTGCGCTTCGAACTTGAACTTGCCGAAATCCATGATCTTGCAGACCGGCGGATCGGCCTGCGGCTGGATTTCAACCAGGTCCAGGCCTTCGTCTTCGGCCATGGACAGCGCTTCGTCGCGCGACAACACGCCAATCATTTCACCGTCACTGCCGATCACGCGTACGCGCGGCACCCGGATTTCCTGATTACGGCGGTTCTGTTTGTTGTCAGGGATACTGATATTGCAATCTCCAAGTGGATTAGTACCGGCCCTGCGGAGTGTCCGCCGGGGCCGGGGCCCTACTTACTTCAATGTTTCAATTCTGCCTGCAGCCGTTCGACGAAGGCCTGAACCGACATCGAACCAAGGTCTTCACCGGACCGCGTGCGTACCGCCACGGCCCCGTTTTCCTTCTCGCGGTCACCAATGACCAGCAGGTACGGTACGCGCTGCAGCGTATGCTCGCGAATCTTATAGCCGATCTTCTCGTTGCGCAAATCGGCGTCAACCCGGAAGCCTTGATTTGCAAGGCTTTTGCGAACTTCCTCGACGTAATCGGCCTGGGCGTCGGTGATATTGGCCACCATCACCTGCACCGGCGCCAGCCAGGTCGGGAACGAACCGGCGTGCTGCTCGATCAGAATGCCCAGGAAACGCTCCATCGAGCCCACAATCGCCCGGTGCAGCATCACCGGATGGCGCTTCTGGCTGCTCTCGTCCACGTATTCAGCGCCAAGGCGACCCGGCATCATGAAATCGACCTGCATGGTGCCCAGCTGCCAGGTGCGGCCGATGGCGTCCTTCAAGTGGTACTCGATCTTCGGGCCGTAGAACGCACCCTCGCCCGGCAGCTCCTGCCATTCGACGCCACAGCTGGACAGCGCGGTGCGCAGCGCACCTTCGGCCTTGTCCCAGGTCTCGTCGTCACCCAGACGCGATTCCGGACGCAGCGCGATCTTGATCTGGATTTCCTCGAAACCAAACGCCTTGTACACCGCCAGCGCCTGCTGGTGGAAGGCCGTCACTTCGGCTTCAACCTGGCTCTCGGTGCAGAAGATGTGGCCGTCGTCCTGGGTGAAACCGCGCACGCGCAGGATGCCGTGCAGCGCGCCGGACGGCTCATTGCGATGGCAGGCACCGAACTCGCCGTAGCGGATCGGCAGGTCGCGGTAGCTGTGCAGCCCCTGGTTGAACAACTGCACGTGACCCGGGCAGTTCATCGGCTTCAGCGCATAGGTGCGCTTCTCCGACTCGGTGAAGAACATGTTGTCCTGGTAGTTGTCCCAGTGACCGGACTTCTTCCACAGGCTCACGTCGAGGATCTGCGGGCAACGCACTTCGCCGTAACCACTCTCGCGGTAGACGTTGCGCATGTACTGCTCGACAACCTGCCAGATCGACCAGCCCTTCGGGTGCCAGAACACCAGGCCCGGCGCCTCTTCCTGCAGATGAAACAGGTCCTGCTGCTTGCCGATGCGGCGGTGGTCGCGCATTTCAGCCTCTTCGATGCGCTTGATATAGGCCTCGAGCTGCTTCTTGTCGGCCCATGCGGTGCCGTAGATGCGCTGCAGCTGTTCGTTCTTGGCATCGCCGCGCCAGTACGCACCGGAGATGCGCATCAGCTTGAAGGACTTCAGGAAGCGCGTGTTCGGCACGTGCGGACCGCGGCACATGTCCACGTATTCCTGGTGGTAGTACATGCCCATCGCGGTGACGTCATCGGACATGTCTTCGATCAGGCGCAGCTTGTAGTCCTCGCCACGCGCCTTGAAGATTTCGATCACCTCCGCGCGCGGCGTGACCTTCTTGATCACGTCGTAATCCTGCGCGATCAGCTCACCCATGCGCTTCTCGATCGCCGCCATGTCTTCCGGCGTGAACGGGCGCTCGTTGTAGATGTCGTAGTAGAAGCCTTCAGCGATGACCGGACCGATCACCATCTTGGCATCCGGGTACAGCTGCTTCACGGCATGACCGACCAGGTGGGCGCAGGAGTGGCGGATGATCTCCACACCCTCCTCGTCCTTGGCGGTGATGATGCGCAGCGAAGCGTCGTGATCGATCACGTCGCTGGCATCGACCTGCACGCCGTCCACGGCGCCGGCAATGGTGGCCTTGGCCAGGCCCGCACCAATGGACTGGGCAACGTCCATGACGCTGACCGGGTTTTCGAACTGACGGACGCTGCCGTCTGGGAGAGTGATGTTGATCATGGGGTTCACCAAAGGTCACGACCCGCCGGGCGGGCTGAAAGCAACGCCAAGTGGCGCGGCTTTACGGGAATTCATGGAGTTTCTTGGAATTCTGGGCAATAAAAAAGCGCCACGACGGCGCCTGCATCAGGGCGGTGGCGGAGATCAGCAGTGGGCGATGGTAGTGCTCATGTCACACGCTCGGCCGGCGCTTGGCGCGGGCCACCTCGATTGCCGAAGGGGTTGTTATGGAGATATTAAACCAATCGGGGGAAACCTGCTCTGGGGCCTTTCCGCGCCCCGGCTCACCCTCAGCCCCATCAGGCTGAACGCCCACCTCTGCGGCGGAACTTCACCAGAATCAACCCACTCCAACGGCGCCCACCAAGCAACCTGGCACCGACTTGAAACGTGGATAGAGTCAATGAAATCAACACATAAGGGAACACACCCGGTAGTCCGCGCCCTTCAACAATCACCACTCCGCCCGCCCAGCTCCACGCAGGACCCAATCATCCGCGCCCAGCCGCGCCCGCCTGGCGCCGAGCCCCTCCGAAAACCGGAAGATTCTTGCTCACGCAGTGAATGCCGCCGCCACCGGCGGCGATCGGATCGATATTGATCTGGACGATCTCCCGCCCCGGATAGAGCGACTTCAGCAGATCCCTGCAGCGCGCATCCGCCTCTGCATCACCGAACTCGGGAGCGATGACCGCACCATTGATCGGCAGGAAATTGATGTAACCCGCCGCATAGTCGGCTTCGCGCGTGTAGACGTTGTCACGCGGCGCCTCGGGCGGCGACAGCGTGTGCACCTGCAGGCGTCGCCCGGCAGCGTCGGTAGCCGCCCGGAGTATCTCCAGGTGCCGACGGGTAACGGCGAAATCATAGGAGTCGGGGTCATTGTCCAGATTGGCGATGACCACACCCGGCTCCGCGAAGCGCGCATAGAAATCAACATGGGCATCGGTGATGTCCTGCCCCTTGATTCCCGGCAGCCAGATGATCTTGCGCAGACCAAGCAGGGACTTCAGCTCTGCTTCGATCTGCGCCCTGCTCATGCCCGGGTTGCGGTTTTCGTTGACCCAGCAACTCTCGGTCATGATCGCGGTGCCGTCACCGTCCACTTCGATGCCACCACCTTCACCAGTGAGGCGGCTGCGCATATAGCGCGCCTGCAGATCTGCGCTCAGCGTCTTCGCCACAGCGGTATCGCCTGCGAAGGCCTGCTTGCGCCCCCAGCCGTTGAAGTTGAAATCAACCAGCCCGAGCTGCGCATCGCGCCCGAGCACAAAACAACCGCCGTAATCGCGCACCCAGATGTCATCGAGCGGCATCGGCATGTAGCGGATGTTGGTATTTCCGCAGGCACGCCGCGCCTCAGCCTCCTGCGCCTCCCGGCACAGAATGGTGACCGGCTGATAGCGGGAAATTGTCCTGGCAAGCAGGGCAACCGTCCTGTTCACAGGGGCGGCCCAGTCACGCCAGACAGCCTTGGATGCGGCATAGGCAAGAAATACACGCTCCTGCGGCACCTCCTCCGCCGGCAAGCGCCAGCCCTGCCCCGCTGCTGCATCCAACGGCGCGCACAAGCCACTCTTGATGGATGCCGCCGCGCCAAGGCCAACGGAGAGCTGCGCAAGAAATTGCCTACGGTTCAACATCACATCATCTCAAGGATAGGCGGCGATTTCACCAGACAGTCGGCAGGCACATGTGAACCGGGCACTACCGACGCAGAAGGCGCCAGCAGAGCCCGTACTCCACAGAACAAGCGGATAGTCCCGCCCAGCTGATGAAGGCGCTGTCGCGAGCGACGGCCGGCGGAACTCCCTCACGACACCAGCCACAGGCGAAACCCACGCAGCACCATACCAAGCAAGAGCGCCCATCCATGAACATCAACGAATGAATTCGGATTGCCACGGAAGCCTCCGGGCAGACAAGGCGAAATGCAAAGCCCAGAGGCCTGATTCGCTCTTCAAGTGATTCCACCGAAACCGCTGTGTCGGGTTTCAAGTGGTGGGCGGTACAGGGTTCGAACCTGTGACCCCTACCATGTCAAGGTAGTGCTCTACCGCTGAGCTAACCGCCCGTTTTGAAGCCAATCTCTGCTGCGAGGGTCGTTCACCCGTACCGCAACCTACAACATCACCTGTAAACAAAAAACCCGGCCGGTGCCGGGCTTTTGTGGCCACTTCCCAGGGAAGTGGTGGGCGGTACAGGGTTCGAACCTGTGACCCCTACCATGTCAAGGTAGTGCTCTACCGCTGAGCTAACCGCCCGTCTCAGCAACAATTTCTTCGCTGCGAGGGCGCGTATCTTAACCCTGCTCTTCACGAAGAACAACCGTTTTCGCGAAAAATTTCACATCAGGCCGCTTCAGCCCAGATTCGCCTCCTTCAGGCGATGGATCTGGTCGCGGATACGCGCGGCATCCTCGAACTCCAGATCGCGGGCGTGCTGGTACATCGTCTGCTCCAGCTCCTTGAGCCGCGCGGCCAGCTTGGCCGGCTCCAGCGGCAG
Source organism: Stenotrophomonas sp. STEN030 (assembly GCF_056759995.1). NCBI lineage: Bacteria > Pseudomonadati > Pseudomonadota > Gammaproteobacteria > Lysobacterales > Lysobacteraceae > Stenotrophomonas > Stenotrophomonas sp. STEN030. The sequence goes on from NZ_JBRREB010000010.1 coordinate 60,917, forward strand.
ATAATCGCTCTCGGGCTCGGCCACGCGACGCCCCTTGCCCTTGGCACTGGACTTGGGCGAGCTTTCCTCGTGTGCACCTTCCAGGATGTCGACGATGGGCCGCACCACCGACTGCGGCACGATGCCATGCTGTTCGTTGTACTCCACCTGCTTCTGCCGACGACGGTCGGTTTCGTCGATCGCCGCCTGCATCGAGCGGGTCATCTTGTCGGCATACAGGATGGCCTTGCCGCGCACGTTACGTGCGGCGCGGCCGATGGTCTGGATCAGCGAGCCGGTTGAACGCAGGAAGCCCTCCTTGTCGGCATCGAGGATCGCGACCAGCGATACCTCTGGCATGTCCAGGCCTTCGCGCAGCAAGTTGATGCCGACCAGCACATCGAACTTGCCTAGGCGTAGATCGCGGATGATTTCCACGCGCTCCACCGTGTCCACATCCGAGTGCAGGTAACGCACGCGGATGCCGTGTTCGCTCAGGTACTCAGTGAGGTTCTCGGCCATGCGCTTGGTCAACGTGGTGACCAGCACGCGGTCGCCCATCTTGATGCGCTCGTTTGCCTGCGACATCAGGTCGTCAACCTGGGTGCCGACCGGCCGGATCTCCACCTGCGGGTCAATCAAACCGGTCGGGCGCACCACCAACTCGGTGATGTCGTTGCCAGACTCGCGCAGCTCGTACGGGCCCGGCGTTGCCGAAACATAGATCGCACGCGGCGAACGCGCCTCCCATTCTTCGAAACGCAGCGGACGATTGTCCAGCGCCGAGGGCAGGCGAAAACCGAATTCAACCAGGGTTTCCTTGCGCGAGCGGTCGCCCTTGTACATGGCGCCAATCTGCGGGATGGTCACGTGCGATTCGTCGATGACCAGCAGCGCGTCGGCAGGCAGGTAATCAAACAGGGTCGGCGGCGGATCGCCAGCCGCCTTGCCGGTGAGGTGGCGCGAGTAGTTCTCGATGCCGTTGCAGTAGCCAACCTCGGCCATCATCTCCAGGTCGTACTGGGTGCGCTGCGCCAGGCGCTGCGCTTCGACAAGTTTGTTCTGCGCGTACAACTGCTCCAGCCGCTCCTTCAGCTCGACCTTGATGGTCTCAACCGCCGCCAGCACACGCTCGCGCGTGGTCGCGTAGTGGGTCTTCGGATAGATGGTGTAGCGCTGCATCTTGCGCAGGCTTTCGCCGGTGAGCGGATCGAACATGCTCAGCTGCTCGATATCACCATCGAACAACTCGATGCGCAGCGCCTCGCTGTCCAGCTCGGCCGGGAACACATCGATCACCTCACCGCGTACGCGGAAGGTGCCTCGCTGCAGTTCGTACTCGTTGCGGGTGTACTGCAACTGGGTCAGGTGCTTGATGAGATCGCGCTGATCGATACGCTCACCCTTGGACAGGATCAGGCGCAGCGACAGGTAGTCTTCCGGCGCACCGAGGCCATAGATGGCCGACACAGTCGCCACTACGATCGCATCCGGCCGCGACAGCAGTGTCTTGGTTGCCGCCAGACGCATCTGCTCGATGTGTTCATTGATCGAACTGTCCTTCTCGATGAAGGTGTCCGACGAAGGCACATAGGCCTCGGGCTGGTAGTAGTCGTAATAGCTTACGAAGTACTCCACCGCGTTGTTCGGGAAGAACGCCTTGAACTCGCCGTACAACTGCGCGGCCAGGGTCTTGTTCGGCGCCATCACCAGTGTCGGGCGCTGCACCTGCTGAATCACATTGGCGACGGTATAGGTCTTGCCCGAGCCGGTCACACCCAGCAGCGTCTGCTTGGCAATGCCCGCTTCGAAGTTGGCCACCAGCTTTTCGATGGCAGCCGGCTGGTCGCCAGCGGGCGAATACGGCGATACGAGCTGGAAGCTGTCGGACATGGCGGGCGCTGACCGGAGTGGACTTCGAAGTATAGCCAGCTCTGGCATGACCCCTCACCCAGCAATACCCCCACGTTCAGCCACGACACCCAGCGATGCCGCATCCCCCTTCCTCCGGCAACCATCACCATCCCAATGCCGACGGCCACCAGCATGCACTACAGCATCGCCCTCCAGGACAAGGCCCATCAACGCAAACGGACCAGAGGCACCAAAGGCGCATCCTTGATCGAACTGATGATCTGCATGGGGATGATCACTCTGCTGGGCGTCCTGAGCGGCCCGTCCTTGCGCGCACTGGCGACAAGGAATCGCGTAATCACCGCCGAACATGCATTGATCGGTAGCCTGCAGCTGGCTCGCTCAACCGCAATTACCCGCAGGGAGGAAGTCATCCTCTGCCCCTCACTGAACGGAGTGCGATGCAGCCGCAGCAGCGACTGGACTACCGGCTGGCTCCTGTTTCTGGACACTGACGGCGACAGAGAGCCAAACATCGTCTCGGACATCATCCGAACCGATACCTTTCCCGCAACCGCCCTCCACATCATCGGCTCAGGCGGCCGCCAGTTCATCCGATACCTGCCGGACGGACGCAGTGCAGGCACAAACCTGACAATTTCCATCTGCGAAAAAAACGGTGCCGCACTTAAACAGATAGTCGTCAACAACGCTGGGCGTGTCCGCAGCCAACGCCCGAAAGAAACCCGCAATTGCCCAAGATGACTACTGATGACACAACCCGCTCTTGCAGAGCCTGCATAAGACGTTTAGAATGCGCCTCCCCGCCCGAATAGCTCAGCCGGTTAGAGCACTTGACTGTTAATCAGGGGGTCGTTGGTTCGAGTCCAACTTCGGGCGCCAAATAAAAAAACCTGCCAATGGCAGGTTTTTTTTTGCCTTTGATCCTGCTCCAGCATTCGATCGAAAGCCGAAACAGGATCAAAGAGCCAGAAATCAGAAGCAACTACTGGGCGTAGAACTGCTTGATCCGGTCACGCTCTTCAGCCCTTGCGAGGTCACCTTCAGCGTGCCGCACTTTGAGTCCTTGGACGCCTGCGCCCCCTGCGGTACAGCTTGCAAGGTATAGGTCCTTGCCGCCGCAGCACCATCGAACCCCACCGCGTAGAACTGAGCGATACCACCGTCACACCGGGCTACCGGCGCCCCCACATAGGTGAGATTGGTGGTGTAGAAACGCTCCGCCAATTGCGCCGACTCCAGCAGACAAGATGCCGCAGCCGCACGACGCGTCTTGACGATATGGTTGATGTAAGTGGGATAGGCGATCGAGGCAAGGATGCCAATGATCGCCACCACTACCATGAGCTCAATCAGCGAGAAACCACGCTGGCTCTGTGCACGCTGCATCATTCGACCCTCATCAATTATTCAGGATTTCGCGCCACGAAACGCGGCCTACATTACGTGTTTCTCGGATAGGCATGCCGCCGCGACCACCGCTGGAGCCCCCCACCACAGCCTGCCCGCGCAGAAGTTCAGCCAGAGTGGGCATGCCAACACCCAAATCCACCGAACCAACCGGCAACTTGGCATTGCCAATCACTTCATCCTGAAAACTGCCATTTTTGTTCAAATCAAACAGTGATTCAGCAGCACTAGTGCCGGTAAAGGCATCCAGTGCGTTGAGATAGCCCCGACCATCCGGGCGACACGCATCTGCCGTCGGAATCACCGATGAAAAGACCAGCATGTCGCCATACAACTGCGTATCACTTACAACCCGCTCACCCTCCTTTGTACCAGGTGCGGGCGGGGTGAGCAGATCCATGTACCAGCCCTTTGAACCCGCTGGCAGCGCCGCTTTGGCCTCAAAAGCACGCAAGGGATAGCCATTGACGTCTTGCGCTGCCACGATAGTACGCCGAGTCAAATTGACACCAGCACCACTACGACTCTTGGCCGTACCGTCGTCAACGAACGCATACATACTTTGCGTATCGGTAGTCTTCATATCGCCAGTTGTAATCAACCGCCCCGTGCCAACGAACACCCAAGGCTTATAAGTCCTGGGATGCATAGCCACAGTCAAGCCGCCGGTGATCGGCTGAGCCTTGCTCGCCGAATCGGTTGCCGTAAACAGTGGCGCGCTGCCTGCGACCCCCCAACTGCCAACGGTAGCTGCGGACAAGTCGAACTTCCATACGTTTCCGAGCATATCGCCGCCATAAACAGCATCGACAGTGCCACTGCCGTCACCATCCCAACCTACCGCCCCCATCAATCCATTGGAAGTAGCTGCATCCAGTGCAGCCGAGCCCACCCCGGTATCGATAGCCTTGATCAACGCTCCGGTACTGAGGTTGTAGACCAACAGTCCCGCATTACCACTGGCGCTATTCAAACCGTTGGCGACGATAACCGCAGTAACGCCATTGTTGAGCTTGGCGATAAGCGGCTTGGCCTGCACCAGGCCCATCAGGGTCGAGCTATCTCGCACCTCCCACTTGAAACTGGTCGTGGAGAACGCAGCTGGAGTGGTGACATCCAACGCGTACAGGCCCTTGCCGCCCTTACCCAGCGTGCCGACCAGAATATTGCTACCACCACCCTGGGCGCGAGTCGAAACGGTCACCGGGCCATCCACGAAGTAGCGATGCCCATAATCAGGACGACTCAAACTCGCAAAATCGCTCCAGTTGATTCCGCCTGGAATGTAGGCGAACACTTCGTTGCCGTTTGCTGCATTGATGGCGTGCAACATGCCGTCGTTGCCCCCCACATAGAGCGTGTCGGTTTCGCGCACGTAAGCCGGCGAAGAACTAACAATATCTCCCAATAGATGATTGCGATTGCGCAGGGTGCCGCCATTCTGCAATTCTAGCGTTCGGCCACCAGCCAGATAGGCCGCATTGTTATCGCGAGTCACAGGGTAATTGGTCACTCCAGTACGCTCAAGCAGAGTAAGACGTGCAGTTGAGAGCCCATTCGGAAAAATCGAAGCCGCTGTCCCCGCGTCATTACCAACAAAGATTTTGCGACCACTTGTCGGAACACCAGTACTGGCACGCCAACTCGCGGCACTGCCTACCCCATCACTGGTGACGGGATACGCCTGAACCTCGCCGGTCCAGACACCGGACACATAGCTGGCTTGATAGACACGCGTCCCACCATCCACGGAAGTCGAGTTTGCCGCAACGTTGGAGAACGAACCCGTCCGCTCAGTAATAGTCGACAACGCCGCCTTCAAACCTACTGACAACGCTTGCGGGTTACTCGCGGCAATGAACTCGCCGTGGCCGTTGACCGCCGCATGCAGAAGGTCATCGATATTATTGATGCTGTCGGAAGACGGCTTGGGCCACGCAACATTGACACCGTTTTTACGTGGCGAACCATCAGAAAGAACTCTTGCCACTGAACCCTGATCAAGGGTGCCACGCAGGCCGATGGAAATACCGAAGGTAACCATATGCTGCCAGAACGCCGGATTGGAGGACGAGGTCGGCACGATATTGTCCAGATCACGAAGATCCTGACTCCAGTATTTCATTGCCACGTCAGCCAGAGTATTTCCGTCCGAGGAGCTATAGGGCACGGCGGCCCGATACTGGTAACTCTTCCCACCAGGACCCTCGATCAGGTCACCGTCGGCATTGTCAGCATTACCAAAACTTGTGCCGCTATCCTGGTTCCAGAAACCGTCCGTTGTCAAAATGGTGAAGTTCTGCCGGCAAGCGAGCTGGGAGTTTCCCGACTCCGGGCCATAGGGCCCGGTATCAGCGCTACTCTGGAAATACTTGCCCGCGTTATCAAGTGCAGAGCGCAAGGGCGTTGAACCCGTCGTCGTGGTTGCTTGCAGCCGCTGGAACCACTGACTGCGATTGTTGTTCGCACCCGTAGCGCCGGCCGGGTCAGCAAACAACCCTTGGTTGTACCTGACAGGAATAGGCACCGCATGACTTGGCACGTTATTGGAGGTAGCCCCTCCCTGCCCGTTGATCGTTCTAAAGCCTACGCGCATGTCGGTGCCCAGCTGCGAGAACGCAAGGCTCACGCCCGCCTTGGCCGCCTTCATGCGAGTACGGTGGTAAGAATACCAAGCCGCGAAGTTTGCACGCTCCTTCGCTGCAGTCCGCCCCAAAGGCGCTATCAAGGTGCAGTTTCTCCACTGAGTACCGGAACTGCTACTGCAACCTCGATTGGAGACGCCTTGATTGTAATTGGGGGAATTACCACTCCGCCCCATGTACTCGCTGCGAACAACCTCGCCATCGGTATGGATTTGATATCGGTAATAGCTTTCGATCGCAGACAACTGCGCTTCGGTAGCCGTGTCCGGATCCGCACCTATCCCCGCATCCTTGGGAACATAGTATGTCTGGATATTATCAGACAGATCGGTGGTACCACCCGATGCGAGGTTGGCATTGGTAAACACGCTTTCATAGGACAAGCCCGCGGTCATCGCCACGCCAGCGGCGTTCACCCACGGCAGATAATCTACGTAAGGATTGTAGTACACCGTATTGCGCGTATAGGCCAGGTTCCTATCACCAGGACTCGCCAGCGCCGGCACGCTGTCAGGCATGTATGTCCACGCCATTGAACCCGAATCATCCAGCAGAAGAAGAATATTCGGCGCTACGCGTGCATTGGTGGTCAGCGGGTCGGTGGGCAGAGTCATCGCCGCATTGACCGGCAGCGCCAGCAATGTGACCGCGAAAGCCAAGCTCGCTGGCAGCGCTTTCTGCAGCCATGTATTGCGCTTGCGGCCGGCGTTACGGATGGAAATATTCATATCAATCCTCAACGAACCACATAGTTGGACTGGATAAGCACGGTTGACCGTGCGGCATCTGCACTGCGCGCGGTAACCCGGTAACTAGGCGCCATGCACAGCGCAGGCATCGGAACCTGTCGATCACAACCAGGCCAAGTCGGGGCTTCCCCCATGTACTCCACGAAATATGCCGAAGGCGGCGGCACAGGAGTGGCCCCAGCGATGGCGGTGGCGGTAACCCACCCAGTAAACCCAGTGTCCAGCCACCGGTCGGTAGACGCGGCATTTGGCGATGCACATACACCTGCGTTATTGCAACCGGAGGTCGGCGGCACCGGCGTCGCCGAAGCAATCAGCTCACCTTGACGGAGTGCAGATTCCGCCGCCTGGAAGGCGAGGCTACGCTCGTACATGTTCGCCGTCATGCGCTCCTCCATCATCGTGCCGCGAAGAATCGCAAGCCCGAGCAGGGTCATGATCAGCAGCAATATCAGTACTATCAGCAACGAAACACCACGCTGCTGGCTGCGCCGTACCGATCTGGAAATAATGGCGACGTTCATGGATTACGATTCCGGATGCTGACTACCTGAGTCAAGGTTCGCGCCAATGCGGCACCGCCCGACCCACTGTTTGGCTCACCACTAAACGTCATCGATATCCTCACAGCCTTGACCTGCGCCCAATTACCGCCGACACCGCCGGCGTCGACATAGGACCCCGCGCCTTCAACCAGATAGCGGAAGCTCATCGCAGTAACGCCCTCGACCACCTCCTGCGATACAGGCCCTGCACTCGTCAGGCGCGATTGGTACAGAGAAGAACGGCCATTTGGGTTATTGGCAATGAACCACCTTGAAGCACTGAGCCTCGCTATCACTGAATTAGGCTGCGTGTACTGGAAACTGGTGCCGGCACCGCAAGCCAACGGCAAACCAAGGCCACTGCCGCAGTTTCCCGGCGTACCGCCGGTAGCGTGACCAATCGACTGGCCGGCAACACTACTCACCTGAAAAATACTGGCCTGACGAGGATTGCATACCAGTGCGATGTCGCCGGCCGAAAAACCATGATTGGCCCGATTGAGCACCATCGTCGCACCTGCGGCATTATGGCTCTGCAGGGTGGACACGTTGGTATCGGTAGAAATGAGCTCCAACGCCTCAGTCCCCGACAGCCGCTGCGCAGCTCCAGCACCAAAACTTGCGTCAGCAAACGCTGCCGTTGACCCATAGCCCACAACTGCGTTGCCCCAGGTATCCAAACGCGTCCACCAGCGCCCACTTGCGCCATTGATCACATTCACCAACGGCGCGGAATTGGCACATGGATTACCCGATGCCTCGCGGACGTCGCGCGACATCAATTCGAACGCTGTACGCACGCTCTCCTGAATCCGCCCCAGATTATCGGTGGTTTTATAGGTTTGCCGGCTGGTCAAGAAAATACCGAAGGCGGCCCCGATAACCAAGGTACCAAGCACCAACGCGATCATCAGCTCGATCAGGCTCAAGCCGATGCTGTTGCGTCGCGCGCTTACGCGTCGAGTCCCCGTCATAACCGCACCCTTGTTTCAACCGAATATTGACCGGAACCGCGCGCAGCACCGTTACTGCCACCTCCGCGGCTATCGTCCCAACGTACGGCAACCACGCAGATGCTGGTTGCCGTTGTACAGGTGACCTGGCCGCAAACGGTGTCGTCGCCAGCCACCCCACCCAGCGCTGCACGCAGCGACGCCAGCCACGCGGCGCGATCAGTGGCACTAAGCGTCGCTGCAGTAGGCGCACTGCACATCCAGCCGTTTGTGTTGTATCCACCAACCAGTGCATTGGTGCGATTGGCGCGCATCGCATCAATGATCGTGTAGCTCTGAATCACGGCCTGACTGCGCTCCACCGAACTCTGGCTGTTGCGCAATGCCGTTGCCTGCATCGCCGCCACACCGAGCATGCCAATGCCCATGATCAGCACTGAGATGAGCACTTCAAGAAGGCTGACGCCGGCCATGCGGGCGCGTGGACGCAGGGATGGCGGGAGTTTGCAACCACGGTTCACGGGCAGGCTCCAGAATTATTCACCGGTGCAATCGATGTACGTGACCCGGAGGCAATGGTGATCCGGCGCAGATTCTGCGCAGGCTTGGTGACGGGGAGGCAGACTTCGACATTCCCCGCGAACAACAGCCCCGCCGCGGTGCGGGCCAATCCATCGGATTGGAATGTAACCTGTGGTGTCGCAGAGTTGACCTGTGCGGGTGGGCGGATCTGACCGGCCTGCAAAATCGAAGCATCCGAATCAAGCACCACCAGCCAATGCGTCCAAACGGCAGTGGTAGCCTCGCAAGTAGCGCCATCGGAAGATCCGCAGAAAACGACTCGCGCATTGCGCCTGACCGCCTCGCTACGTGCCATCTGGATGGCAGCGATCAGCTCATTGGATTGGGCGGTCAAGCGACTGGCATTCATCAGACCGTTGAACGCAGGCAATGCGATGGCCGCGATGATCCCCAACACCGCCAGCGTGACCATCAATTCAATCAAGGTGAACCCCCGGGCGACTGCCGCGGAAGGCCCGATTTTCATTTCCCCATTGACGTGCATCAACGTCATCCCCGACTTATCACCACGGTTAAGATAACTGTCCTACCAGTGCGCCGCCATGGCCAGACAGATGAGCGGTTCTTCGACGACTATGAGCGGCCGGACATCATGCCCCCTTCCCCCCTGACAACCACCCCTCAGCCCCTGGAAGCGCTCTGGCGCCCAAATACGCTGGCCTGGATCATCATGATTGGCGAAGCCTTGGCGATGGCCATGAGCCTGTCCCCAGGCATCAGCAGCGATCGCTTGGTCCTGTTTGGCTTGAACTCTCTCGCCATCCAATGGACCGCCCTGCTTTGCCTTGGCCTGCTCTACATGGCGCGCCATCGACTGAAGACTCGGCAGCCAACCACCGTCGCAATCGTCGCGCTTGGCGCACTACTACTGGCCACGGCCACCACCTACACGCTATTGCGATTGTTACTGGATGGCGCCGTCCCAGCCCCGGCAGGGGGATGGTCCCAGTTGCTGTTCCATATGACTGCGCTGGCACTGATATTTGGGTTACTCGGGGTCGCCGCCTTTCAGAACCACTGGCGTAATCGACTTCTCGCAATCCAAGCCAAGCAAGCCGAGCTGAATGCACTCCGTGCGCGGGTTGACCCTCACTTCCTGTTCAACGCACTCAACTCGGCCGTCGCCTTGGTACGCCAAGATCCAGCGACCAGCGAGCGCCTGCTGGTTGATCTGGCCGATCTCTTTCGCGCAGCCTTGTCCCGCAATGGGACGGTAAGTCTGGAGCACGAACTGGAACTATCCCGACAGTACCTGAACATAGAAGCGCTGCGATTCGGCAGCCGCCTCACACTTGTATGGAGCGCACCCTCGCCAATCCCCGCCCTTCAGGTACCCAGCCTCTCGCTGCAACCACTGATGGAGAACGCTATACGCCATGGACTGGAGCCACGCATGGATGGAGGCACCATTGAGGTCTGTGTCGAGACGCATCAAACATGGGTAACCATCAGAATAAGCAACCCAGCCCCTTCCTGCAGCCCTACAAACACCTCGGGCCAGCAGCTCGGACTGAGCTCGACCCGAAGCCGCCTGGATGCCCACTTCCAAGGCCGCGCAGTGGTGGAAGCCACCACTGCGGGAGACACTTACAGCACCGTGATCAAACTTCCTCGCAGCTGATCAAGCAACCACCTGATAACACGGGCGGTACTCGCCCGAAATTTTCATCCGGCGCTGTTCGACGAAGGCACGCAGCAGCTCATCCAGGGCCTGCATCATCTCGCTGTCGCCATGGATCTTGAACGGGCCGAACTCCTCGATCCGGGCCATGCTCTCTTCCTTGACGTTGCCAGCAACGATGCCCGAGAACGCACGCCGCAGATCGGCAGCTAGGTCCGGGGCCGGGCGCCCCTTATGCAGGTCCAGGCCGGCCATGGCTTCATGCGTAGGCACGAACGGCTGCTGATAGGCCAGGGGAATTTCCACCTGCCAGTTGTAGAAGAACGAATCGCGCTGCGCCAGGCGGAACTCACGCACGCGCTTGATGCCCTGTGACATCCTGCGGGCAACGCCAACCGGATCACCAACGATGATCTCGTAACGCTCGGCCGCCTTGTCACCCAGGGTCAGACGGATGAAACGGTCGATCTGCTGGAAGTACGGCGCAGCGATGGCCGGGCCACTGAGAATCAGCGGGAACGGCAGGTCCTTGTTCTCCTCGCTCAACAGGATGCCGAGCAGGTACAGGATTTCTTCGGCGGTACCGACGCCGCCCGGGAACACGATGATGCCGTGGCCGAGACGGACAAACGCCTCCAGGCGCTTCTCGATGTCCGGCATGATCACCAGGTGGTTGACGATCGGGTTCGGCGACTCGGCCGCAATGATGCCCGGCTCGGTGATGCCGATGTAGCGGGTATTGGTCTTGCGCTGCTTGGCATGGGCAATGGTTGCGCCCTTCATCGGCCCCTTCATCGCACCCGGGCCGCAGCCGGTGCAGATATCCAGGCCGCGCAGGCCCAGCTCATAGCCGACCTGCTTGGTGTACAGGTATTCGTCACGCGAGATCGAGTGACCACCCCAGCACACGACCAGATTCGGGTCGCTGGGCTGCAGGATGCGCGCATTGCGCAGCACGCCGAACACCGCATTGGTGATGCCGTCGGAGGTCTCCAGATCCGAGGCATATTCCGGCCCCAGCTCGATCGCCATATAGGCCAGGTCGCGCACCACCGAGAACAATAGTTCGGCGATGCCGCGGATGATTTCACCATCAACGAACGCGACTGCGGGCGCATTGCTCAGGTCGATGCGGACGCCGCGGTCCTGCTGGGTCACTTGGACATCAAAATCCGGATACAGGTCGCGCGCAGCGCGCGGGTCATCCGAAGCACTGCCACTGGTCAGCACCGCCAGCGCACAGCGACGCAGCAACTCATGCATGCCGCCGCCGGAAGCGTCGCGCAACCGCGCCACTTCTGCCCGCGACAACACATCAAGCCCGCCACGCGGATAAATACGTGCGTCCTGCACCGGCAGCGCCCTCGCTAGCCCTTCACTCTTGGTCATTTCCACAACTGCTCCTTCCTCATTGGCGATCGACTTTAGCGCTCCCCCCATTAAAAAGAAAACGGCCGGGTTCCCCCGGCCGTTTTCCGACTACTTCAAATCAGCCCTGAAAAATCAGAACTCGTAACGCAGGGTCAGCAGGGCGGACCAGCGCGACACGACGCGGTGCGGGAACCCGCTGTTGGCATCGTACGTGGCCAGCTTTTCCGGGTACTGACTACCGATGTTGTAGATATAGGTACCGTCAGCCTTCATGCCACTGAGACCAGCCAGATAGCGGGCATCGAAGCCCTGCGACTGCTGCTCGGTCACACCCCAGTCCTTGTTGAGCATGTTCAGGACATTGAAGATGTCCAGACGCACGATCGACTTGTGCTCCTTGAAGAAGCCCGGCAGCTCCTGCTGCAGGCTCACGTCAAACTGGTTCACCCACGGGTAGTGAGCACCGTTGCGCTCTGCGACCTGACCACGGCGAGCTGCCAGATACGGATTGGCGTCGATGAAAGCATGGAACGCGGCAATCTGAGCAGCCGTTGCGTTGCCGTAGCTCACCTTCGAGTCGTTCACCAGCGGGATGTATGCCGGATCCTGGAAGATACGGTCGCCATTCAGGTCACCGTCGATGTTCCAGGTGTACGGCAGGCCGTCACGACCGTTGTAGAACGCAGTGAAGCTGGTCTTGTAGTCGCGGAAGAACGCATGTTCCCAACCGAACGAAGCCTTGATCGAGTTACGTACTTCGCGGCTGGCCGTCGAAGCGATCTCTTCGTTCGGATTCAGACGCGACACGAACTGGTAACCGGACCATGCCTGCGACGAGTTGTCCGAGCCGACTTCGGTAGCCTTGGTGTAGGTGTAGCTCAGGTTGCCGTACCAACCGTTCGCCATCGGCTTGTTCAGCGAGAAGGTAACAGCGGTCGAGGAACCCTTGTCGGTATTGCCGAGCTTGGTCGAGTTGTACTCGAAACCAGGCTTGCGGCCGCAGTTCTTGTTCGCGCTGCTGATCGAACCCAGGTTGCAGTAGTAATAGTTACGGCCATCCGGCAACTGACCCTGCACTTCACCAATGTTGATGGCCTGGTAGAACACGCCATCCTTGTTCTTGATGTGCTGTGCTTCAACCGAGCCGATCAGGCCCATCCACGGCAGCTCTGCGTCGTAGCCCAGGCTGATCTTCCAGACGGTCGGCAGCTTGAAGTCAGGATCGATGGTATCGACCTGCTTGGACACGCCGTCGGCGGTCATGTTCGGCGGGAACGGCTGGTTGGCCGAGTCCGGGCTGAACGGATAAGCCGACGGATCGAACGAAGTGAACGATGCAGCGGTCACGCCGTTGTTCTGGTACGGGTTGGCCAGCCACACAAACGGCGGCACGCTCTGGAACAGGCCCACGCCACCGCGCAACTGAGAGTAACGCTCGGTCTCGAAGGTGTAGTTGAACGCAACGCGCGGCAGGACGACCTTGTTGCTGGAACTCAGACGGTAGTCATTGCGGTAACCGAATGCTTCTTCGAAGCCCGGCGTGGTCGGCGGTGCCTTGTTGGCCTTCGGAATGTTCACGCGCACGCCGTAGGTCAGCGACAGCTGGTCGTTGACCATCCAGGTGTCCTGCACGAACGGGCTGATCTGCGTGTAGATCATCGCAGCAGCAGTGTCGTTGATGCTGTAACCGGCGATCGGACGACGCACGTTGTACGAGTCGTAAATACCTGCTTCGAAGTCGGCGATGCTGGCGAAGGTGTAAACACCATGCGTGTCACGGCCGTACAGGTTGAACACGTCATTGCGCATGTAGTCCACACCAAACTTCAGGGTGTGGTCATTCAAGTACCAGTTTGCGAACACCGTAGCCGTAAGCTTCTCGGTGTTGATCTGGTTTTCGTGACGGTTGCGGTCTTCGCCCAGGCGCACACCATTACCCAGCGTGGGGTTGTTGGCCGTGGTGACGTTGATCGTCGGCAGATTCAACGGGTTGCCGTTGATCTGGTCGAACGTCTGGTAGCTGACCTTTGCCTCGGTGGAGAAATTCGGGCTCCAGTCGCTGAACAGCTGCAACGAGGTGTTCTTGGTCAGGTTGTCCTTGTTGTACCAACGGCTGCTCAGGATCACCGAGTTGTTGTTGGCGTCGGACGGCTGCGGCAGGAACTCTTCGGTGCGCTGGTGGGTCAGGCTCAGACGGTGACTGTCATTGATGTTCCAGTCGATCTTGGCCAGATAACGCTTGCTGTCCAGGTTGACGCCAAATGCGCCGTAGTTACCCGGATCAATGCCCCACTTGTTCTTGGCGATGTTGATGACCTGATTGATCTCGTCCATCGAGACCACACCATTCTCGTAACCATCGGCGTTGGAAGAACCACCGAAGTTGGTCACTTCCTGCTCTTCGTACGAAGCGAAGAAGAACAGCTTGTCCTTGAGGATCGGGCCACCCAGGGTCATGCCCTTGGTTGCATCCTTGTCGAAGCCGGCATAGTCCTGACCGTTGCGGGTACCAACCATGTCTTCGGCATTCTTGTACGCGTAGTACACCGAGCCGTGGAACTCATTGGTACCGGACTTGGTGACCGCGTTGACGGTGGCACCGACCGTATCCGAGCTCACATCGTAGTCCGAGACCTTCAGGTCATAGGCAGCGATGGTATCGATGGAAATCGGCGAACCTGCATACGGCATACCGTTGGCGTTCAGGCCGAACGGGTCACCCTGCGACAGACCGTCGACAGAAATATTGTTGTAACGGTTGTTGACACCAGCGACCGAGATCGCGCCGCTGCCCTGGTCGGTCACGGTGATGCGCGGATCAAGACGTGCAATGTCGTCCAGCGAACGGTTGCCCTTCGGGGTCAGTTCGAGCTGACGGCCACTGACCGAGGTACCCACACCCTTGTTATCAGGATTGAAGGTATCCATCAGGCGCGAAGCACTAACAGCAACACCAGCGATCGTGGTGACATCGCCACCCAATTGGGCGTTGATCGCACCGACCTGATTCAGGTTCAGGTAGACACCCTCTTCGGTCTTGGTGCCTTCGCCTGGCTTGGTGATGGTGACGGTGTACGGGCCACCTACGCGCAGACCGCGCGCGGAGTAACGACCCGAATCATCGGTGACGGCACGGCTGATGGTGCCCGACTCGGTGTGGGTGATCGTGACTTCTGCGCCAGCAACCGGCTGGCCGCCGACGTTGGTGACCTGACCGCCGACGCCGGCAGAGGTGCTCTGCGCGAAAGCCGGTGCAGCCGCAAGTGCGACGACAAGACCAAGTGCAAGCTTGGACATCTTGATACGCGGGTGATTCATAGGTGGGTAGCCTCGAAACGAGTTGGCGATTGAGAAAAAACGCGATCCATCAGCCCCGGGGTCAACCGAGCGCCTGATCGTCTTGAATCTGGGGGTCCCTTCCGAGGCGGTTTCAGCCGCAACGGTTAAGATAAGGTTAACACGGTAATGACAATTTATGACTGCAAGAAGACAGCGGTACTGCGCTGCAGCAGTTTCCCCTACGGCAGATCAAGCAGTTAGCGGATTGACGCCAGATAGGTCCCCAGACCATCCAGCAGCATCTGTACCGAAATTGCGACCAATAGCATGCCCATCAGGCGCTCCAGCGCGGTCAGCGCGCGAGCCCCCAGCAGCTTGTACAGCAGGGTTGCCGACATCAGGATCGCCGCCGCCCCACCCCACGCCAACAGCAAGGCCAGGCTCCAATCGCCCAGCCGTTCTGGCTCATTGCTGCCCATCAGCATCACCGCCGCCATGCCTGAGGGTCCGGCGACCAGCGGGATAGCCATCGGCACGATGAAGGGCTCGCCATCCGGCACCGCACCCATCAGGCCCTCCGGGCGCGGGAAGATCATGCGGATACCGATCAGGAACAGCACGATGCCGCCAGCAATGGCCACCGATTCCTGACGCAGGTGCATCAGCTCCAGCGCGTACTTGCCGCCCCATAGAAAGGCCATCAGCACCGCCAACGCGATCAGCAGCTCACGCACCAGCACCACCCGCTGACGCTTGGGCGTCAACGGCTTGAGCAGACTGAGGAATACCGGGATATTGCCCAGCGGATCCAGGATCAGAAACAGCAGCAAAGCCGCTGAAAGGATCGTCACGGAGCCAGGTCCAGCACCTTTCCACGCCACTGCGCGCCGCTGGCAGCAAGCAGCTGCACACTGGCCGCGGCGTAATTGGCAGGATCCACCGGTGCCGCATCTTCCTCATGGGTGAATGCACGCGCCCGCAACCCGGTGCGCATCGGCCCCGGCTGCATGCCGCAGACCCGAACCGGACCGTTGCGCAGCTCGTGGTGCAGGCTCTCGATCAGCCCGCGCAGCCCGTACTGGGCAACCCCATAACCGCCCCAATAGGCTTGCCCGACCCGCCGCGGATCATCCAGCGCGAATACCACCGCGGCGTCTTCACGCTGCCGCAGCAAGGGCAGACAGGCCTGGGTCAACCAGGCTCGAGCGGTCAGGTTGACGTGAATGGCGCGGGCAAAGGCTGCTGGATCGCCTGACGCAAACGGGGTAAGCCCGGCGAAATCGGCCGCGCAATGCAGCACGCCGTCCAGCCGCCCAAGCTCGGATTCCAGCCGTTCGGCCAAGGCCGCATAGTCATCGGGGCTGGCGCCCTCCAGATCCAGCGGATACAGCACTGGCTCGGGGCCGAGCTGCGCCGCACTGTCATAGACGCGATTGAGCTTGGCCACCTTGCGGCCAAGCATCACTACCGTCGCACCAGCCTCGGCACAGGCCCGGGTCGCGGCTGCGCCCAAACCACCCGCTGCACCCGCCACCAGAATTACCCGACCGGCCAGATCGGCACCCTCGCCCACCCGAGGCTGGGCACTCACGCTTGACCGGCCTCGGCAACGATGCGCTTGAGCTCACCGGATTCCAGCAGCTCCAGAATGATGTCGCAGCCGCCGATCAATTCCCCATGCATGAAGAACTGCGGGAAGGTAGCCAGGTTCGAATAGCGCGGTAGATTGGCCCGCACCTCAGGGAACTCCAGCAGGTTGACCGTGCGCAGGTTGATCGCACCGGCTGCCGTCAACGCCTGCACCGCGCGGCTGGAAAAGCCACACATCGGGTACTGCGGCGTACCTTTCATGAACAGAACGAGGGGGTATTGCTCCACCTCGGTCTGGATTTGTTCCATCACCGGCATTCGAATTCTCCCTACTGCGAAAGAACGGCCCGTCCTGGTCGGATAGACTTTCCCGTGGTTGACCATTGTAAGCCGAGCCGGCCAACTCCCGTCGCCCTGCCCCGAAAAGAATCTCCAATGCCCGTCCAACTGCCTGAACTGCCCTACGCCCGTACCGCGCTGCAACCGCACATTTCCGCAGAAACCCTGGACCTGCATCACGGCAGACACCATCGTGGCTATGTGGATACGGTCAATGCACGCATCACCGGCACCGAGCTGGACGAGCTGCCGCTGGAGGAGATCGTGCGCAACAGCCAGGGCAGCCTGTTCCTGGCGGCGGCGCAGGCATGGAACCACGACTTCTTCTGGCAATGCCTGCACCCGCGTGCAGGCGGTGACCCGCACGGGCTGCTGGCCGAACATATCAATCGCCAGTTCGGCGACGTGCAGAAGCTGCGCGAGGAGTTCAATCGGGCCGCCCTGGGCGTGTTCGGCTCGGGCTGGACCTGGCTGGTGCAGCACCCGGACGGCAAGCTGGCCATCGTCAGCACCCGCAATGCGAACACACCGCTGACCGGCAACAGCACGCCATTGCTGGTCTGCGATGTGTGGGAACACGCTTATTACAGCGACTACCAGAACGACCGCGCGCGCTTCCTGCAAGCGTTCTGGAAGCTGGTGAACTGGGATTTCGTGGAGGCGCAGCTGCGCTGAGAGTGGATAGCGCGAGCGCATTCTGCCGCCACAGGATGCCTGTAGTGTTTTTGCTTGGCTTTGGCCCCAAGTCCTCATTCCCGCACAGGCGGAAATGACGATCTGAAAATTCTCAGGCCACCCCGACAGCGACTCCACCTATGCGGGAATGACGCTCTGAAAGTTCTCTGAGGGAGCCAGAAGTACTACCACCTCACTCGTGCGCAGCCACCGCGTCCAGCACACGTGCCGAATACACCAGCGCCGCGCCTGCATTGAGCGCCACTGCCACACCCAGCGCCTCGGCAATTTCCTCGCGACTGGCACCCTGCTTCAAGGCAGCGTCCACATGGGTGGTGATGCAGCCATCGCAACGCGTGGTCACCGCCACCGCCAGCGCGATCAACTCGCGGGTCTTGCCGTCCAGATGGTTGGTCTGCGTACCCGCACCGCTCAAGGTGATATAGCCCTTGAGCGTATCCGGCGAGAGCTTGCCGAGCTCGCCAATACGCCCCTTCAACTCACGGCGGTAATCATTCCAGTCGAGCATGGGAGGTTCTCCAGTTGGGACTGGAGAACCTTACTCCGGCAATGATTAGCTCGCCGTCATGCCACCGCGACGCAGCGTTTCCACCACCGGCGCAACCTGTTCCTGCCTACCCAAGGCCTCGCCAACGCGCTGCAGGGCGTCAGCCAGAGCGGCCGGAGCGTCATCACGCAGGTTGGCATGACCGACCTTGCGACCTTCGCGGGCCTGCTTGCCGTAGTCATGCCAGTGACCGGCAGCTTCGGCCAGTACAGGCTTGGCGTCGGGCATCTGCCCCAGCCAGTTCAGCATGCAAGCGTGCCCGAGCATGCGGGTATCGCCCAAAGGCATACCAAGCACGGCGCGGACATGGTTCTCGAACTGCGAGGTTTCTGCACCGTCGCTGGTCCAATGGCCGGAGTTGTGTACGCGCGGGGCCATTTCGTTGGCCAGCAACTCATCACCGCGGCAGAACAGCTCCAGCGCGAACACGCCAACGTAGTCCAAGCGCTCGGCAACGCGGCGCGCATAGGCAATCGCCGTGGCCTGCTGCTCGGCTGACAACGAAGCCGGGGCCAGACTGGCCGACAGCACTCCATCCACATGCCAGTTGGCGGTGAGCGGCCAGGCGCGGAACTCACCGTCGCGGCCGCGTACGGCCACCACGCTGACTTCCCGCTCAAATGCCACAAAGCCTTCGAGGATCAGCCCGGTCTTGTCGGCCTGTGCGCCCAGCGTCTGCCATGCCGTATCGATATCCGCTGCATCGCGGATGCGGAACTGGCCCTTGCCGTCATAGCCCAGCCGCCGCGTCTTGAGGATGCACGGCATGCCGAACTCGGCAGCCTTGGCGGCCAGCTCATCGCGGCTGCGGATATCGGCGAACGCCGGCAGCGCGATACCCAACTCCTGGAACAAGGTCTTCTCGCTGAGCCGATCCTGCGCCACCGCCAAAGCGGCCGGATTCGGGAACACAGGCTTGCGCTCGGCCAGCCAATGCGCACTGGCGGCTGGCACGTTTTCGAAATCGAAGGTGATCACATCGACCTTGGCAGCGAACTCCGCCAATGCATCGGTGTCATCGAAGTCGCCTACCTGCAACGGCGCCACCTGCCCAGCACAAGCATCGGCAGCCGGATCGAACACCACGAAACGCAGGCCCAGCGGAGCACCCGCCAGCGCCATCATGCGGGCCAGCTGCCCGCCGCCCAGAATGCCAACCGTGATCATTGGCGCGGATCATCCGCAGCCATCACATCTTCGGTCTGGCGTGCGCGGAAGGCTTCCAGCGCAGCACCGATCTGCGGCTGCTCGGCGGCCAGCATGGCCGCGGCGAACAGGGCTGCATTGGAAGCACCTGCATTGCCAATGGCGAAGGTCGCCACCGGGATGCCAGCCGGCATCTGCACGATCGACAGCAGCGAATCCATGCCATTGAGCGCCTTGGACTGCACCGGCACGCCCAGCACCGGCACGGCGGTCTTGGCAGCCAGCATGCCCGGCAGGTGCGCGGCACCGCCGGCACCGCCGATGATTGCGCGCAGGCCACGCGGGCCCGCCTGCTCGGCATAGCTGAACAGCACATCCGGGGTCCGGTGCGCTGAAACTACCTTCACTTCATACGGAACGCCCAAAGCATCAAGCTTTTGGGCGGCGTGCTGCATGGTTTCCCAGTCTGAGCGGGAACCCATCACGATGCCGACTAGCGGCGCGGGGTGGTTGGGGGTCATTGGCCGTCACCTGCTGCAAAGACGTATTCTAGCCGTCTTCCCCGCAAGACCACGACCTGATGGACCGCAAACTGCTCGACCTGCTCGTCTCCCCCGACACCCGCCAGCCGCTGTTCCTGCTGGAAAGCACCGGCCTGGAAGCCCTCAACCGCGCCATCAGTGCCGCCGCCGTGACCCGCGCCGACGGCAGCCCGCAGACCCAGACGCTGCGCGAAGCCCTGATCAGCGGCGATCGCAAGCAGGTCTTCCGCGTCGATGACGGCATTCCGGTGCTGCTGGCCGATGAAGCCATCGCCACCGCCCAGATCACCGACTTCCCGGCCAAATAATGCTGCCACACCCGCCGCTGGCCCCGCCGCAGGAACAGATTGACGCCGATGTCGCCCGCGCCCTGGCCGAGGACATCGGCAGCGGCGACATCACCGCCGCGCTGTTGCCCGATGCCGCCGACGTCGCCTACCTGCTGTGCAAGCAGGATGCGGTGATCGCCGGCAGGCCCTGGTTCGACGCCACCCATCGCGCACTGGACCCGCAGGTCCGGATCGATTGGCGGGTCCTGGAAGGCGACCACGTCAGCGCCGGCACGGTGCTGGCAACCCTGAGCGGGCGCAGCCGCAGCCTGGTCAGCGCCGAGCGCACCTCGCTCAACTTCCTGCAGACCCTGTCCGGCACCGCCACCATCACCGCGCGCTATGTCGCGGCGGTGGCAGGCACCAAGGCACGCATCCTCGATACCCGTAAAACGCTGCCCGGCCTGCGCCTGGCACAGAAGTACGCGGTGCGCTGCGGCGGTGGCGACAACCACCGCATCGGCCTGTTCGATACGGTGATGCTGAAAGAGAACCACATCCGCGCCGCCGGCTCGTTGACTGCTGCCGTGCACGCCGCACGCGTGCAGCAGCCCAAGCTGCCCTTGGTGGTCGAAGTGGAAGACCTGCAGCAACTGCAGGAGGCGTTGTCCGCTGGTTGCGAGCGCATCCTGATCGACGACTTCAGCGCAGCGATGCGTCGCGATGCCGTGCGCATCACCGCAGGGCGGATTCCGCTGGAAGTCTCCGGCAGCGTCGACATGACCACGCTGCGCGCCATCGCCGAAGACGGCGTGGATTGCATCTCCATCGGCGGCCTGACCAAGCACGTGCAGGCCATCGACCTGTCGCTGAAACTGGGCCCGCCGCCGCGCTGACTCACGGCACGCACACGGTCCCGGCTGCGACACTCCCCCAATATCCCTCGCGGAGCCTGCTGTGGCATATCGATTTCTGTTGTGCGGTCTGACCCTGCTGCTGCCTGCCCTGCCCGCGATGGCAGCCGAAGCCTGCGACGTACCACCGCGCTTTGGCCTGAGTGAAACCGCCAAGGCCGTGGTCGCAGCCGCCTGCGGCGAGCACCGCTTGTGGTATCGACCCTTCATCGACCGCGATGGCCGCATCGCCAGCCTCGGCGTTACCGAGGCCGAGAATGAGCATCTGGCCGACAACGGCCTGATCGCCTGGCAGCGAGTGGTCAGCTATTGGCGCGACAGCGGCACGCTGGGCCCGATGGGTGCCATTGCCGGTGCCAGCAGCTGCGCGCAACCGGCCGGCAATCGTTTTAATGACAACGACTGCCGCGCGTTCCTGATCGACAACCCGTGGTCAGCCGCCTTCATCTCCTGGGTGATGACACGCGCTGCTGTACCTGGCTTCACCCGCTCGCCGCGCCATATCGACTACATCCGCGCCGCCTATCAAGGCGGCAGCAACGGCATGCCGTATCGCCTGACCGACCCGGCCAGCGAGAAGCCCGCTCCCGGCGACATGCTGTGCTTCCTGCGCGACCGCAGCAGCACCTTGAACTACGCCGGGTTGATCCAGGCACTGGGCAGCGGCCGCGCCGGCAACTGGAAGTCACATTGCGAAATCGTGGTCAGCGCCAATATGGGCGGCGATCGCACGCTCTATCTGGTCGGTGGCAACGTCGCCAACTCGGTGGTGATGCGCAAGCTCATGCTTGATCGCACGGGCCTGCTCGAGCTGCCCAAGGCCAACGCTGCGCAGGCGCAAAGCTGGGCAGTTGAACAGCGCTGCTCGCCGGGTCAAGAGGAGGAGTGCAACCTCAATCGGCAGGACTGGGCCGCATTGTTGAAACTGACCGCAACCAACCCGGCACCGGCATTCAATTCGACCGCGCCCTTGCCGCCACCACCGAACGAGCCGATCCCAACACCGGTCACTCACTGAGGCTTGCTGACGCGCGGGCATCAACAGCAAACAGAGGGCTGCGCATGGATGAGCAGATCGCCTAAAGTGCTCGCATGCCTACCCTTCTTATCCTGATGATTGTCGGCGCGATTGGTTTTGCGTTCTGGGACCGCTCCCGCGCCGCTGCCGACCGCGCCACCGAACTTGGCCGTAACGCCTGCCGCGCTGCTGACGTGCAATGGCTGGACCAGAGCGTGCACAGCACCGGCCTGCGCCTGTGCCGCCTGCCCAACGGCTGGCTGGGCTTCGAGCGCAGCTTCCGCTTCGACTACTCCTACGACGGCCAGGACCGCCACACCGGCCGCATGGTGTTACGCGGCCGCGAACTGATCTCGTTCAGCGGCCCCGCTGCCGCGCAGATCGGCCGCCTGCGCAAAAGCACCGAAGAAGCAGAAGACATCTGATTCACCGTAGTGCCGAGCCATGCTCGGCAGAGGCCTTACCGACGCACCCATAACGCTGCACGCGTTTTGTGGGAGCGGCGTCAGCCGCGAAGCTGATGCACTGGAAGCTGCGGACATGCCAGCGACCTGACAGATCCTCGGCTTCGCGGCTTACGCCGCTCCCACAAGCACCGGCCGGCGTCGCTTGGAAAGCCCCAGCCGAGCATGGCTCGGCTCTACCCAAAGCCCGCAAACAAAACCGCCGCCTTGCGGCGGCGGTGGAATTATTTGACTACCCGCAGGAACGGACGCTTTGCCGCAGGCTGCGGACGCTCTGGCGGATCGGTCGGCGGCGTATCGTCGTCATCAGGCGTGGCCTCGGTGCCCGGAATGTCATCCGGCAAGGCCATGCCCTGCCCGGTCTCACGCGCGTAGACAGCCAGGATGGCCGAGATCGGCACGTACACCGGGAAACTAGTTCCGGAGAAGCGCGCAGTGAAGCTCACCGCGTCATTGTCGATATGCAGGCCAACAACGGCGCGCTCGGCAATATTGAGCACTACCCGCTCTTCCTTGACCGCACTGCTCGGCACCTGCACGCCGGGAACCCCGGCATCAACCATCACGTGCGGCGTCATGCCGTTGTCGTTGATCCACTCGACCAGCGCCCGCAACAGATACGGGCGATGGCTGCTCATCCGGAAAGTTTCTTCAGTCATTGCATAAGTGTACGCGGCATTGAAGCGCGATCACCGCCTGACGGCGGTGATCGATAAGTTCGGATACAGCCGGCAGTTGCTCAGCCTGGCAGTTCGCGCAGCTTCTTTTCCTGATCGGTCAGGCTACGGACGAAGGCCGGATGGCGGAAGAAGCGATTGCCATAATCCTCGATCGCCTTGCCATCCTTGGGCAGGGCCACACCCAGCGATTCCAGCCTCCAGATGATCGGCGCAATGGCGCAGTCAGCCAGACTCATTTCCGGATTGAGGAAGAACTTGGAGGCCTTGAACAAGGGCACCGACTGCGCGACCAGTTCCTTCAAGCGCTTGCGGCCAGCCTCAGCCTGGGTTTTGTTGCCCATCTGAATGGCCTGCACCTGCGGCACCCAGTCATGTTCGATACGCAGCATTGCCAGACGCAGCCGTGCCCGCGACAGCGGATCGACCGGCATCAACGGCGGGTGCGGATAGCGCTCGTCCAGATACTCACTCACCACCGAAGCCGCATACAGCACCAACTCACGCTCAACCAAGGTCGGCACGGAGTGATACGGATTCAGATCGATCAGATCTTCCGGCGGATTCTGCGCGTCGACCGGCACCAGATCGTAAGTCACGCCCTTGGCCGCCAATACCAGCCGCACCCGATGACACAGGGCATCGTCGTTTGCAGAGAACAAGGTCAGGGTATTACGCATACGCACACTCGCCGCCATCAAAGGCTCTCCATCGGTCGGATTCCGCCAACCTTACGGCCCCGCCAGCACATTGCCGACGGTGACCACGGTTACCCGAGTGTGCCAAGCCACAGGCGCAGTTGCCAAGGCCCCCTGCGCACAATCCCCGGCTTGCACCCAGCTCAATGCACGTCTTTCCAGTACTCGGTCTTGACCAGATAGGCCAGGAAGGTGAGCAGGGCCAGGAACAACACCACCCAGACGCCAAGGCTTTGCCGCTTCAGCGCGGCCGGCTCGCCGGCATATTCCAGGAAATTGGTGATGTCACGCACGGTCTGGTCGTAGCTGCGCGAGTCCACATTGCCCGGCTGGGCCAATGTGAGCCCGACTACCGGCGGCTCCAGCCCCTCCTGCTCGGGTTTGCCGTGGATGGCGTGCTGCATGCCCTGCAGCTCCCACAACGGGTTGGGCATCGAGGCATTCGGGAACACGCTGTTGTTCCAGCCCAGCGGCCGCGACTCGTCCACATAGAACGATTTGAGATAGCTGTAGACCCAATCGCTACCACGCACCCGCGAAATCAGGCTCAGGTCCGGCGGCATCTTGCCGAACCACTTGGTCGCCTCATCGTGCGGCATCGCCACCTGGATCTGTTCGCCGTAGGCGGCACCGGTGAAGTTCAGGTTATCCATCACCTGTTGCTCGGTCAGGCCGAGGTCTTCGCCCATGCGCGAATAACGCAGGTACTTCAGCGAATGACAGCCCGAGCAGTAGCTCATGTAGGCCTGCGCACCACGCTGCAGCGATGCACGATCGCCCAGATCATTGCCGGCCTGCATCAGTTTGCCACCACCGGAGGCAAACGCTGGGACACAGAACATCATCGCGGCAGCCATCGCCAACCGCACAATCCATTTGTCAGTCATGCGTCGTCACCCGGTCCGGTACCTGCTTGCTGCTGTCGATCTTCGTCCACAGCGGCATGGTGATGAAGAAACCAAAGTACAGGAAGGTCAGCACGCGGCCCACCCAGGTTTCCCAGATCGCCGTGCCCGGGCCGGAACCAATCACACCCAACCACACGAAGCACACTACCAGGATGCCCAGCATCACCTTGGAAATCGGCCCACGGTAGCGGACCGACTTGACCTTGGCCTTGTCCAGCCACGGCACCAGGAACAGGATGGCGATGGCCGAGAACATCACCATCACACCGCCCAGCTTGTTCGGGATCACCCGCAACATCGCGTAGTACGGCGTGTAGTACCAGACCGGTTTGATGTGCTCCGGGGTCACCAGCCGGTTGGCCTCGGTGAAGTTGTCATGCTCGAGGAACAGGCCACCAAATACCGGCGCGAAGAAGATGATGAAAGCCGCCAAGGTGAGCAGGAAGCAGACTCCGAACAGATCCTTGACCGTGTAATACGGGTGGAACGGAATGCCATCGGTCGGCGCGGTCGGCGACCAGCGATTGCCCTTCGGTCCCTTCTTGATCTCCACGCCGTCAGGGTTGTTGGAACCCACTTCGTGCAACGCGCCCAGGTGCAGCACCACCAGCAACAGCAGCACCAGCGGCATCGCGATCACGTGCAAGGCGAAGAAGCGGTTGAGCGTGGCGTCGCCGGGCAGGTAGTCACCCATGATCCATTCGGTCAGGCCATTACCGATCACCGGGATGGCACCGAACAGCGAGATGATGACCTTGGCACCCCAGAACGACATCTGCCCCCAGGGCAGCACGTAGCCCATGAAGGCTTCGGCCATCAGCACCAGATAGATCAGCATGCCCAGTATCCACACCAGCTCGCGCGGCTTCTTGTAACTGCCGTACATCAGGCCGCGGAACATATGCAGGTAGACCACGATGAAGAACAGCGAGGCGCCGGTGCTGTGCATGTAGCGGATCAGCCAGCCCCATTCCACGTCGCGCATGATGTACTCGACCGAGGCAAACGCCTCGGCTGCGCTGGGCTTGAAATGCATCGTCAGGAAGATGCCGGTGACGATCTGGTTGACCAGGATCACCATCGCCAACGAGCCGAAGTAATACCAGAAGTTGAAGTTCTTCGGCGCGTAATACTCGCTGATGTGTTTGCGGTACACCGGCATCAGGCCAGGCGCGCGCTCATTGACCCAGTCGGCCACGCCGCTGACGGTGCGGGTAAGAATATTGTCGGCCATGATCAGGCTGCTCCCTGCGGATCAACGCCAATGACAAGGGTGTTGTCATCCACATAGTGGTGCGGCGGCACCAGCAGGTTGATCGGCGCCGGCACGTCCTGGAACACGCGCCCGGACATGTCGAAACGCGACTTGTGGCAGGGGCAGAAATAGCCGCCCTTCCACTGCGCGTCGTAGGGCTCGGGGCGGATCTCGGCAACCATCTCCGGCGAGCAGCCAAGATGGGTACACAGACCTACCAGCACGGATACATCCGGCTTGATCGAGCGGAATTCGGGATTGCCCTTGAGCACGTAATCCGGCTGCTGGTCCTTGTTGCCGGACTCCGGATCTTTAAGCCGCGCATCCAGGGTAGGCAATGCCTGCAGGATGGCCTTGGAACGTTTGACGATCCAGATCGGCTGGCCACGCCATTCCAGGATCAGCCGTTGGCCTTCCTGCAAAGCGCTGATATCGGCAGTCACCGGAGCACCGGCCAACTTGGCACGGGCGCTGGGATTCCACGACTTGATGAAAGGAACTGCTGCGAAACCAACACCGACTGCCCCGACCACAGCTGTGGTCGCTGTCAAAAACCGCCGACGTCCGGTGTTGACTGGATCATTTACCCCATCGTTTGCCATCCGGCACTCCGATAATGATTAGGTAGCTAGAGGCTGCCAGCGGTCTGGTGGGGGCCATCCCGCTCTGAATCGAATCGTTCCGGAGTGTAGCGGAACGCTTAACGCTGACACAACGCGATCAAACACCAGTCCGCGAAATTTGTCACGGCCTGCTGCAACAGAATCATTCGGGGACAGTCTACTGGCGCGTGGCCAGCTCGCCACGGTAGCGGTCGGCCAACTGTGCGACGCGCTGCACGTAGTACTGGGTTTCCTTGTAAGGAGGTACACCGCCATGGCGGTCCACCGCACCTTCGCCGGCGTTGTAGCCCGCTGCGGCCAAGGTCAGGTTGCCATTGAAACGACGCAGCAGCCACGACAGGTATTGCACGCCACCGCGGATGTTCTGGCCGGCATCATAGGAATCGGACACGCCGAAACGACGCGCCGTAGGTGGCATCAACTGCATCAGCCCCTGCGCTCCGGCGCGACTGAGCGCGGTCGGGTTGAACGCCGACTCGGCGTGGATGATGGCCCGCACCACCGCCTCCTCGACACCGAACTCGCGCGCGGCCGAGGCGATCTCGGTGCTGTAGGCCTGGGTGTTCAGTCGCACCGAGCCAAAATTGACCCTGGAGTTCACGCCACAGGCAAAGCAACGCTCGATATAACTGTATTGGATGGTGCGCACCGCGCCGATGTTGGCCACCTGGGCCGGCCGGCTGCTGGTGTAGTGGCGCACTCCGTCCTTCATATAAGAATAGACCTGCCCACTGATCACCCGCTGCGCCCGTCCTGTAGCAGGCGCCGGCGCCGGCGTGGGCGACACTGCGGCGGGAGCGGTCTGGGCAGCGACCGCCGTCGAACTGTCATTGACTTGGCTCGCGGGAGCCGCAGCCGGGGTGGCAACGGGCGCCGGGGTCGGCGGCACATAACGCGGCACATCGCGTGTGGGGCGATAACTGCTGACCACGCTGCAGCTCGCGCCACTGACGCGTTTGCTGACGTAATTGGGCACTCCATCGCTGCCAACACACTTGTACAGCGTGCCGGCACTGGCCGGCGAAGCGACCAATGCAGCTGCGAGAATGCCGGTGATCCCCAAAATCCCCTTCATGGGCGCGAGTCTCCCAGCTTCGCCGGGGCTTGCCAAGTATTTGACGCAGCGGCTTTCGTGCTTTGCCCGGCAGACCGATACAATAGCCGGCTACGAATGCAGCCCCAGCGGCTGCGTGCCCGCCCACCCGTCTGGAATAAGCGCCATGCCCGGGACGCCAGCAACTCCCCTGCCGATCACGGCCGGCTCCGCCGTGCCTACTGTTGAAATGACCACACCCGAACTGATTCCCCTGCCCGGCCAGCGGCCGACGGTTGCCGGCGGCGCGCGCGGCAAGCTCTACATCAAGACCCACGGTTGCCAGATGAACGAGTACGACTCGACCAAGATGGCCGACGTGCTTGCCGCATCCGAAGGGCTGGAGCTGACCGACAATCCCGAAGAAGCCGACGTGGTGCTGGTCAACACCTGCTCCATCCGCGAGAAGGCGCAGGAGAAGGTGTTCAGCCAGCTCGGCCGCTGGAAGGCACTCAAGGCCAATGGCCGCGACGTCATCATCGGCGTCGGCGGCTGCGTGGCCTCGCAGGAAGGCGAGGCCATCGTCAAACGTGCACCCTACGTGGACCTGGTGTTCGGCCCGCAGACCCTGCACCGCCTGCCGGAGCTGATCCGCGCCCGCCGCGAGCAGAACAAGCCGCAGGTGGACATCAGCTTCCCGGAGATCGAGAAGTTCGACCGCATGCCCGAACCGCGTGCCGAGGGCCCTTCGGCCTTCGTCTCGATCATGGAAGGCTGCTCCAAGTACTGCTCATTCTGCGTGGTGCCGTACACCCGTGGCACCGAGGTCAGCCGCCCGTTCGAGGACGTGCTGGTCGAATGCGCCCAGCTCGCCGATCAAGGCGTGCGCGAGATCAACCTGCTCGGCCAGAACGTCAACGCCTACCGTGGCCCGTACGGCGACGGCGAGATTGCCGACCTCGGCCTGCTGATCCGCACCCTTGCCGAAATCGACGGCATTGGCCGCATCCGCTTCACCACCTCGCACCCGCTGGAATTCAGCGACTCGCTGGTGGACGCCTACCGCGACGTGCCGAAACTGGCCAACTACCTGCACCTGCCGGTGCAGGCTGGCAGCGACCGTGTGCTCAGTGCGATGAAGCGCGGCTACACCGCGCTGGAGTTCAAGTCCAAGATCCGTAAGCTGCGTGCAGTACGGCCCGACATCTCGATCAGCTCGGACTTCATTGTTGGTTTCCCGGGTGAAACCGATGCCGATTTCGAGAAGACCATGAAGCTGATCGAGGACGTGGGCTTCGACCAGAGCTTCTCCTTCATCTATTCACGCCGCCCGGGCACACCTGCCGCCGACCTGGAAGACACCACCAGCGACGCCGACAAGCACGCCCGGCTGTCACGGCTGCAGGCGCAGATCAACGAGCATGCCGCCAGCATCTCCACCAACATGGTCGGCACCGTGCAGTCCGTGCTGGTCGAAGGCCCCTCGCGCAAGGACCCGAACGAGTTGACAGGCAAGACCGAGAACATGCGTTCGGTGAACTTCCCGGCCAGTTCGCGACTGATCGGCCAGTTTGTGGATGTGCTGATCACTGAGGCCTTCAGCAATTCGCTGCGTGGGCGGGTGGTTACGCAGGATTGAAGATGGGTGGTGCTGTTTGCCGTTGTTCTTCTTACGGATGCTTCGCTGCGAGGGCTTGGGGCCGGGTCCCCTAGTCCGAAGCAGGAGCGCCCTCACCGGCGCCCCGGCCCTTGCGCTGGCGCAAGGTCGTTCGAAGGGCAGCGAACCGGTGGTTCGCAAGCCGCCCCCTCACCCCGCTAGCGGGAGAGGGGAACAGCCGTCGTTGCTCGCCTCTGCTTTGAAAAGCCGGCGCTGCTCGTTTTCGCTTCTTATCGCTCGCCGTCACCCCCGCACTGCGGTCATTTATTAGCCACACCGACTCAGAGCCCGCCGTTGTTGGGCTGCGCGCGGTTATCCACATGTTCATCCCGAATCGATCCACACAAATTGTGGACAACTTGTTACCTGCAAACCGTCAAATGTGGCGTTTTTTTAACCAAGCCACCAAGAGGCTTATGCCGCAAGGGCTGGCCAGGGATATCCACAGCTTGGCCCACGCCACATCCACATCGGCTGTGGAGAACCCTGACAACGGCCTCCCCCGCTGGTGGTCCGCCAGCCACGGGGGTACCCTTCTCCGGTCCAAGGCACGGCTTCGCCGGCCAGCAACTGTCAGTGAAAATGACCACCACTACGCATCGCGACTTCACTCTCGACCCGGTTGATAACGAGCGGCTGGCCAATCTGGCTGGGCCGTTCGACGAGCATCTGCGCCAGGTAGAACTCAAGCTCGGCGTGGAAATCGCCAACCGCGGCCATATTTTCCGCGTCAGCGGCCCGGGTAAAACCGCGCTGGAAGCGGAGAAGCTGCTTAAAGCCCTCTACATGGAAGCGGCTGACGCAATCTTCGACAGCCACGCCATCCACCTGCGCTTGAACCGCGCCAACGTCGATCATGTGACCGAGCAGGCCTATGAAGCGCAGGAAATAGCGATCAAGGTCAAGCGCGGCACCGTGCGTGGCCGCGGCCTCAACCAGGCCAGCTACCTGCACCAGATCGCCACCCACGACATCAGCTTCGGCATCGGCCCCGCCGGTACCGGCAAGACCTTCCTGGCGGTGGCGATGGCAGTTGACGCGCTGAATGAATCACGCGTGCAACGCTTGATTCTGGTGCGCCCGGCAGTGGAAGCCGGCGAGAAGCTGGGCTTTCTGCCCGGCGACCTGACCCAGAAGGTCGACCCCTACCTGCGCCCGCTGTACGACGCCCTGTACGAAATGCTGGGCGTGGAAAAGGTCGCCAAGCTGCTGGAGCGCAACGTCATCGAAATCGCGCCGCTGGCCTATATGCGCGGACGCACCCTCAATGACGCCTTCGTGATCCTGGACGAGGCACAGAACACCACCATCGAACAGATGAAGATGTTCCTGACCCGCCTGGGCTTCGGCTCGACCGCGGTGGTCACCGGCGACCTGACCCAGACCGACCTGCCCAAGCACATCAAATCCGGCCTCCGCGACGGCATAGAGGTATTGCGCGGCGTGGACGGGGTCAGCTTCACCTTCTTTGAATCGCGCGACGTGGTGCGCCACCCCTTGGTGGCCCGTATCGTCAGCGCCTATGACCGCCGCGATCTGCAGCAGGTCAAACCCGGAGCAAGCGAATGACCAAGGGTCCCGTGCGCCTTGATGTAGCCGTCAGCTATGCCCTGCCCCGCGCCGGCCTGCCGGCAGCGGTGAGCTTCCGTCGCTGGGTGGCTGCTGCCTTGAAAGGCCGCATCCGCGAGGCCGACCTGGCCATCCGCGTGGTCGACGCCAAGGAAGGTCAGTCACTGAACCGCCATTACCGGGGTAAGGACTACGCGACCAACGTGCTCAGCTTTCCGGCCGAATTGCCCGAAGGCCTGCCCAAGGGAGTGAAGTTCCCCTTGCTGGGCGATCTGGTGATCTGCGCCCCGGTGGTTGCCCGCGAGGCCGAGGAGCAGGACAAGGCGCTCAACGCCCACTACGCCCACCTCACCGTGCACGGCGTGCTGCACCTGCTGGGCTGGGACCACGAGGACGACAAGGAAGCCGAGGCCATGGAACAGCTGGAACGCGAGATCCTGGCCGACCTTGGCATCGCAGATCCCTACGCCAACGAGCAGTAGTGCCGAGCCATGCTCGGCAGGGGCCTTACCCATGGCCTGGTAGTCCACAGACTGTAGGAGCGGCGTAAGCCGCGAAGCAGATACATCTTCTGATTGTTCTGATTACAGCCATTCCCGGCCCTGATGCAATGCGAGCTTCGCGGCTCACGCCGCTCCTACAAGACTGCGCCGCCCCGCGATGCCGCTATCATCGGCGTCAGGACTTCCCCGAATGAATGCCGTGCGCTCAACCTGCCTGCTGCCGCTCCTGCTCGTCGCCATCGGCTCGGCCCATGCCCAGCCCGCCATCGACCTGCCCGCCCTGATCGAATGCCGGCAAAGCGTCAGTGAGTTCTCCGCGCTGGCACCTATCGTCAAAGACCCGCTGAAGGCGGTAACACTTGGCTGGCGCCCCCTGCCGCAGGGCAATCTGTTCATGGCCGAGTACATGTTGAACACTCCGATCACGGTGTTCGGGCATAGCGCCGACCATATCGCCATGGCCGGCGGCACCATCATCGCCATCCTCGACATGCCCGATCCGCGCCCGCTAGCCAAACAACTGGAGCTGGAAACCGGCTACGACACCCCCGACAAGTTCATGGCGGGCCGCGAGCTGGTCAGCCGCGACGTCAATGACGCCAAGACCGGCGAAGCGTTGATCGAATCGGTGATCCTCGGCGTGTCTACGGTTAAATCCCACCCAGGCAAAACCCTTGCCGGCTGCACCTACAGCCTGGACCTTCCCGCCGAGGGAGAAGCCCCGCCCGCCCCCGCCAAGCCGGCCGAAACCCCGGCCGATGTACCGCCGGTAGCCCCAAGCGTACAGACCCCCAACCTGCCGCCAGCTTGAACAGACCGCGGCAAACATCCTGCTAGACTTGTCGGCACCGCCCGGCCTGCCGGGTGCAGTCAAACCAAGAGATGTCTGAAGACGACAGTAGTACCTCGCCCGAAAACGGCGAGAAGAAACGTAGCTGGTTGGAGCGCCTGGGTTCGGCGTTCTCCAGCGAACCCCACACCCGCGACGAGCTGGTTGGCATTCTGCAGACGGCACAGCAGGACGGCCTGATCGCCGCAGACACCCTGCGGATGATGGAAGGCGCCATTTCGGTGGCTGAGCTGACCGTCGGCGACGTGATGATCCCGCGCTCGCACATGGTGTCGCTGCCGGTGGACCGGCCTTTCATCGAGCTGATGAAGCAGGTGGTCGATTCCGGCCATTCGCGCTTCCCGGTACACGGTGAGAACAAGGACGACATCCTCGGCATCCTGCTGGCCAAGGACCTGCTGCGCGGCGTGGTCGCCGACAACAGCCATGCCAGCGTGCGCGAGCTTTTGCGTCCTGCGGTACTCATCCCCGAATCGAAGAAGCTCAATGTGCTGCTCAAGGAGTTCCGGCTCTCGCGCAACCACATGGCGATCGTGGTGGACGAGTACGGCGGCGTCGCCGGCCTGGTCACCATCGAGGACGTGCTCGAGCAGATCGTCGGCCAGATCGACGACGAGCACGACGAGACCGAAGACCACACCTCGCAGATTGCCATCCTTGCCGATGGCCGCTATGTGGTGGATGCGCTGACCACCATCGGCGACTTCAACGAGCGTTTCGGCGCCGAGTTCTCCGATGATGATTACGACACCATCGGCGGGCTGGTCACCGAGGCCGTCGGCCATCTGCCGGAAATCGGCGATGAGCTGACCCTGGAGCGCTTCGTGTTCCGGGTGGCCAAGGCCGATGCACGCCGCGTGCAGGCCTTCCACGTCACCATCCTGCCACCTGAAGACCAGGACGAAGCTTGATCACCCTGCGCCTGCCGCGGCTGCTGTCCGCGTTTGCGTCGTTGTTCCTGCTGCTGGCCGCGATGGCCAGCAGCGCACAACCGGTCGCCAACCAACCCAACGAAGCCAACGCACACCCGGCACCGCGCATCGGCGTGGTGACCATGTTGCCGGGTGAAGTGTTCTTCGAGCGCTTCGGCCATGACGCACTGGTGGTGCTGGACCCGGTAACGGGGCAGGCAACTTCGTACAACTTTGGCTTCTTCGACCCGTCCGAGCCGGATTTCATCGGCAACTTCGTGCGCGGCAAGATGATGTATTACCTGGTCGCCCTGCCGCTGGAGCAGGATCTGGCGCAGTACGAGAGTGTCGGCCGCGGAGCAAACATCCAGTGGCTGGATCTGCCGCCGGCGCAGGCACAGGCGCTGGCCGATGCACTGGCCGAGCGCGCCAAGCCCGAAAACGCACGCTACCGCTACGACTACTTCACCGCCAACTGCGCCACCATGGTGCGCGACAGCCTGGACCAGGCCATGGGCGGCGCCCTGCAATCGCAGCTGGCGGGTCGTTCGCGTGGCAACAGTTACCGCAGCGAGTCGGTGCGACTGGCCTCACCTTCGCCGTGGATGTGGCTTGGCTTCGACATCGGTCTGGGCCCGAATGCCGACCAGCCGCTGTCGCGCTGGCAGGAAGCCTTCGTGCCCATGCGTCTGGCCGACAGCCTGCGCGAAGTACGCAACAGTGAAGGCCGGCCGCTGGTACAGGCCGAGCAGGAACTGCTGCCGCAACGGCTGCCGCCCGAACCAAAAGAAAAACAGCGGTCCTGGTGGCCGTGGCTGCTGGTCGGCCTTGCCGTCGCCGCTGCACTGTACGCCGCACGCCGCAAGCCGCGCCTGATTGGCGGCCTTGCCCTGCCGTTCTGGCTGTTCTGCGGCATTGCTGGTGGCCTGCTGACCTTCCTGTGGGGCTTCAGCGAACACCAGGCCGCCTGGGCCAACCGCAACCTGCTGCTGCTCAGCCCACTGGCACTGTTGTTGATCCCCGGCGCATGGAGTCTGCTGCGCGGGCGTCAACCGCACGCCTGGTTCCGAGTCGTCCTGTGGCTGATGACCGGCATTGCGCTGCTTGCGCTACCGCTGCATTGGCTGTCGCTGCAAGCGCAGTTCAACATGCAATGGATCGTGCTGCTGCTGCCCATCCACGTCGCACTGGCACTGATTCTTGGGCGCCGCAGCTTGGCGTTACCGGCCAGCTGAGGCACG
Organism: Stenotrophomonas sp. STEN030; assembly: GCF_056759995.1. Lineage (NCBI taxonomy): Bacteria > Pseudomonadati > Pseudomonadota > Gammaproteobacteria > Lysobacterales > Lysobacteraceae > Stenotrophomonas > Stenotrophomonas sp. STEN030. Next base: position 95,376 of record NZ_JBRREB010000010.1, read on the forward strand.
ATGCCGGGATGACTACCGGCATCACTCCAACTCCCGCCCAGGCCAATCCAGCCTGCGTGATCAATTGCACCTGGTACGGTGCCGACGGCACCCAGCGTCCACTGGACCTGGACAGCATCAGCGATGTACTCGCCGATGATGCCAAGGGCTTCGTCTGGGTCGGCCTGTACGAGCCCAGCGATGCGATCCTGGACAAGGTGCAGGAAGAATTCGACCTGCATCCACTGGCGATCGAAGACACCCGCAAGGCGCATCAGCGGCCCAAGATCGAAACCTACGGCAATTCCCTGTTCGTGGTGGTGCACACCGCGCAGGTCGTGGATGAGCGTATCCGCTACGGCGAAACCCACGCATTCCTCGGCCCGCGCTTCCTGGTGACGGTGCGCCACGGCGCCTCGCTGTCGTATGCGCCAGTGCGCGCGCGGCTGGAGCAGGAGCCCGAGCTGCTGGCGATGGGCCCCTCGTTCTGCCTGTACTCGGTGCTGGATGCCGTGGTCGATCATTACCTGCCGATAACCGACAGCTTCCGCGACACCCTGGACCTGCTGGAGAAAAACATCTTCGCCGACACCTATGAGCGGCGCACGGTGATCCGCCTGTACGAGCTCAAGCGCGAGCTCAACAAGATGCGGCTGGCAGTGGCGCCGCTGCAGGATGCCTTGGCCCAGCTGCAGCGCAACCAGGCGCAGTTGATCAACGAAGAAGTGCGGCTCTATCTGCGCGATGTGCAGGACCACGCCGCCCGTGTCAACGAAGCCATCGACACCTTGCGCGAAATGCTGGGCACCGCGCTGAGCGTCAACCTCTCGCTGGTGACACTGGCGCAGGGCGAGACGGTCAAGCAGCTCGGTGCCTGGGCAGCGCTACTGGCTGCACCAACCCTGGTCACCAGCTGGTACGGCATGAACTTCGCGCATATGCCGGAGTTGGCCGGGCGCTTCGCCTATCCGCTGCTGATGCTTGGCGTCGGCGTGATCTGCGTGGTGTTGTACCGCCTGTTCAAACGTTCCGGCTGGCTTTGATCAGCCACTTCGTCTTTCGAGAGAGCAACCATGCAGCACGACCACTCCAATCCTGCACGCCGTAATTTCCTGCGCAACACGCTGATTGCCAGCGCCGCCGCGCTGCCGTTGTCGCAACTGGCATCGGCGCAGACTGCCAGCAGCAACGACAACGCCTTGCCCGAATCGATGCGCGCCCTGAAATCAGTCGCTGCGCAGGTGGTTCCAATCAGCAACGATGAGCGCATCGCGCGCGTGGCCAAGGCCCAGCGCCTGATGGCCGAGCACGGCATCGATGCGGTGTTCATTGGCGCTGGCAGCTCGCTGACCTATTTCACCGGCATGCACTGGTGGGACAGCGAACGCCTCACCGGGGTGATCCTGCCGCGCAAGGGCGAACCGGTGTACGTGACACCGGAGTTCGAGCGCGTGCGCACGCTGGAGCAGATCAAGCTCGGCAACGATGTGCGCGGCTGGCAGGAAGATGAGGACCCCTACGCCCTGGTCGCCAAGGTGCTGCGTGACATGGGCCATGCCACCGGCACCTTGGGCATGGAAGAAGCCGTGCCCTACTTCCGCGCCAAAGGCATTGCCGACGCCCTGCCACAGGCCAAGGTGGTACCTGCATGGCCGGTGGTAGCCGGCTGCCGTCGGGTAAAAAGTGCGGCCGAGCTGGCATTGATGAAGCTGGCCAATGAAGCCACCCTGGCGGTATACGAAGCAGTCTGGAAGGCCTTGAAGCCGGGCATGACCGAGCAGGACATCAGCGGCCTGCTGGCCATGGCCTACGCGCGTACCGGGCTGAATGGCGATGCCAGCGTCAACGTCGGCAAGTACACCGCCTCACCGCATGGCTCGGACAAACCGCAGCACCTGGTCGAAGGCACGCCAATCATCTTCGACGGTGGCTGCCGCGCCGGCGGCTATACCAGCGACATCACCCGCACCGTGGTGCTGGGCCAGCCCAACGATGAGATCCGCAAGGTATTCGACATCGTATTGAAGGCGCAGACCGCCGCATTGAATACGGCACGCCCGGGCGTGGCGATGGGCGATGTGGATGCGGCCGCGCGCAAGGTGATCAGCGATTCCGGCTACGGCCCGGATTACCGCTATTTCAGCCACCGTCTCGGCCACGGCATCGGTCTGGACATGCACGAATGGGACTACCTGGTACGCGGCAACAAGCACCTGCTGGAACCGGGTATGACCTTCAGCGATGAACCCGGCATCTACATCCCGGACCGCTTCGGCGTGCGCCTGGAAGACATCCTCTACGTTACCGAGGATGGCGCCGCGCTGATGACCCCGCAGAGCAGGTCCATCGACCAACCGTTTGGGTGAGCCGGCTCTTTGTAGGAGCGGCGTAAGCCGCGAAGCCACTGATGGTAAACCGCTCCGGCAACCCGCAATCTGGCGCACTGCAGTTGCGGGTTGTCGCAGGTGCGCAAGGTCTACCAGCTTCGCGGCTTACGCCGCTCCTACAACCTCGCCCCCCCACAATCACGCCTGCGCTTTCCTCAGGCCACGTAAACGGTCTTGATGTTCATGAACTCATGAATACCCGGCCCCGCCAACTCGCGCCCGAACCCAGACCGCTTGGTACCACCAAACGGCAGCCGAGCATCGCTCTTCACCACTGAATTGACGAAGGCCGCGCCGCATTGCAGCTGTACAGCAACGTTCTCGCCGCGCAGCACATCACGGGTCCAGACGCTGCCACCCAGACCGAAGCTGGTGTCATTGGCCACGCGCACGGCCTCGACCTCGTCCTTGACCCGGATGATCGCCGCCACCGGCCCGAACAATTCCTCGTCGTACGCCGGCATACCGGGGCCGACGTTGTCGAGGATCGTAGCCTGATAGCCTGCGTTGCTGTCGGCAACCGGTTTGCCACCCAACAGCACCTTTGCACCCTTGTTGACGCTGGCGTGCACCTGTTTGTGCAGCTCGTCGCGCAGGTCAGCGCGCGCCATCGGCGCGAGCATGCTCGCCTCTTCCTGCGGATCACCGTAAACACGCGCCTGCGCAGCTTCGACGAAGCGCTGCACGAAAGCATCAGCAACCGACTCGACCAGGATGAAGCGCTTGGCAGCAATACAGGTCTGGCCAGCATTGTCGAACCTTGAGCGCACCGCTGCGGCCGCTGCCAGATCCAGATCCGCGTCATCCAGCACCACGAAGGCATCGCTGCCGCCCAGCTCCATCACGCACTTCTTCAGCTGATCACCGGCGTTCGCCGCAATCGACCGCCCTGCACGCTCGCTGCCGGTCAGCGTCACTGCCTTGATACGACGATCACGCAGCACTTCGGCAGCCTGGTCGTTATCGATATGCAGCACGTCGAACACGCCGTCCGGAATGCCGGCAGCAGCAACAACCTCGCGCAGCAGATCCGCACAGCCCGGCACATTGCTGGCGTGCTTGAGCAGGGCGACATTGCCAGCCATCAAGCCCGGCGCGAGGAAGCGGATCACCTGCCAGATCGGGAAATTCCACGGCATCACCGCCATAACGCAGCCGATGGGCTGGTAGATGACGTAGCTGCGTTGGGCTTCGGTGGGAATCGACTGCGGCTTCAGGTAGTCGGCCGCGTGGTCGGCGTAGTACTCGCATCCGGCTGCGCTTTTCTCGATCTCGGCCAAGGCCTCACGGCGCAGTTTTCCCATCTCGGAAGTCATCACGCGCTGGATCTCATCGCGGCGCTCGCGCAGGCCTGCTGCGACTTTGCGCAGATGGTCACCACGCTGCTCCAGCGACAAGGCCGACCATTGAGGGAATGCCGATTCAGCTGCGGCCAGACGTTGTTCGATAGCCGCGCTTGTCAGCAGCTCGACCGTACGCACGACCTCGCCGTTGAAGGGATTGATAGTCTGATACGACGCCATGGACTCACCTGCATTCAACGAATGCAGGAATGGTAGCGCCGCGAATGTTGCGCGCAGGTAAATCCCAAGCAGTCCCTGTAGTGGCGGGGCGCAGCACCCCCCCGGCCGAGCCCACAAACCCACATGTGAGTGCTCGGCGCGCAGCCCCAGCCCGGGGGCCC
>NZ_JBRREB010000011.1:0-96114 GCF_056759995.1 Stenotrophomonas sp. STEN030
AGCCATGCTCGGCAAGGGGCATTACCGGTAAAGCTTCTGCCGAGCATGGCTCGGCACTACCAAGGCATTGCTGGTAAAGCCTCTGCCGAGCGTGGCTCGGCACTACCAGGGCATTGCTGGTAAAGCCTCTGCCGAGCATGGCTCGGCACTACCGATCAGGCTCCAGCTTCGATGCGACTGCCACTGGCCGCATCAAAAAAGTGCAGCTTCGATGCACTCACTTCAACTGCAATCTCCTGCCCAACCTGCGGCAGCTGCTGCGGCGGCACCCGCATGATCAGCGCTTGCTCGCCATAACGCAGATTGACGAAAATCTCGTTGCCTACCGGCTCCAGGCCTTCGATGCGAGCATTGAACGCCGCCGCGCCGTTGCCCGGCTGTAGATGCTCAGGTCGCACCCCAACCACCAGTGGCTTGCCAAACCATTGTGCATCCAGTGACACAGCGCCGAGCGTCACTTCGACACCCTCGTCCAACTGCAGCACCGCCGAACCTGCTTCATCACGCCGCAACTGGCCACGCAACATGTTCATCGCCGGACTGCCAAGAAAGCCCGCAACAAACAGATTGACCGGCCTGTCATACAGCGCCATCGGAGTATCGATCTGCTGGATGACGCCTTCGTTGAGCACAACGATGCGCTGCCCCAACGTCATCGCCTCGACCTGGTCATGGGTGACATAGATCATCGTGGTGCCTAGCTTGCGATGCAGCTGCGCGATCTCGGTGCGCACCGAATGACGCAACTTGGCATCCAGATTGGACAGCGGCTCATCCAGCAGAAACACCGCTGGCTCACGCACCAGCGCACGCCCCAGCGCCACGCGCTGACGCTGCCCACCCGACATCGCCCGCGGCAGCTTGTCCAGCATCGAGGTCAGCCCCAACGAATCGGCAGCCTCCTGCACACGGCGCTGCACCTCGGCCTTGTCATGCCCGCGCAACTTCAAGCCAAAGCCCAGGTTTTCGGCCACCGTCATATGCGGGTAGAGCGCGTAGTTCTGGAACACCATGGCGATGTCCCGATCCTTCGGCGCAACGTCATTGACCACCCGCTCGTCGATACGCAGGCTGCCAGCGCTGATCTCCTCAAGCCCGGCCACCATTCGCAGCAGTGTGGACTTGCCACAACCCGACGGCCCCACCAGCACCATCAACTCGCCATCGGCGATATCGAAACTGGCCCCGGCCACGGCGACCTGGCCGTTGTCATACACCTTGCGCACACCGTCGAATTGAACCTTGGCCATCACTACCTCGTTGCGAGTCGAAACCTGGAGCCGGGGAACACTTGCGTTACAACGACAGAACAGTTTCCTGCAATCGTATACATCCGAAACATTGTGCACGGTAAGCATATTCATATGGCACCATCACAGTCGCTGTTACACGGCACCTGCGCTCCGCTGCACGGACCTGCTTCCGCCTTCGCGGCATGCTGCATTGCACAAGCACAGGTTGCCCACGCCCGCCCCCTCGCGCCGATGGACGCGGACGTCCCAATCGCGGCGCAGGCCTTGAAGACGAACAATTGACAACGATGTCATCCGCACCCGAAACTCGTGCAATGCACGACACCCTCTTCCTGTTCGGTGCCACAGGCGATCTGGCCCAGCGTTATCTGTTCCCGTCCCTGCTACGCCTGCTAGGCGACGGTCTACTTCCTGAAGATTTCCGCGTGCGTGCGCTGGCCTTGTCGCCGCATGACACCGAGAAATTCCGCGACCTGCTGCGTCCGCGTCTGGAAGCCGCCATGCCGCATGCCAGCCAGGATGACATCGGCAACCTGCTCAACCGCATCGACTACCGCTCGGTGGACCTGCGCAATGCCGAGTCGGTCGCCGAGGCCGTCAAAGACCTGGTGCACCGCAAGTGCGTCAGCTATCTGGCGATCCCGCCGGGCCTGTACATCTCGACCTGCGAAGGCCTGGCACTGGGCGGCGCCTTGGCTGCACCCAACCGGCTGATGCTGGAGAAGCCGATCGGCTCGGACAGTGACAGCGCCGAGGAGATCCTGCAGTCGATCGGCAAGCTGATTGACGAAGACCGGGTGTTCCGCCTGGACCACTACCTGGGCAAGGCGCCGGTACAGAACCTGATGGCGCTGCGCTTCGGCAACACCTTGCTGGAAGCAGTGTGGAACCGTAACTACATCGCCTCGGTGCACATCCTGGTTGCCGAAAGCGACGGCGTGGATGGCCGTGACTCCTATTACTCGCGCTCCGGCGCACTGCGCGACATGGTGCAGAGCCATATCCTGCAGCTGCTGTGCCTGGTGGCGATGGAGCCGCCGGCATCGTTGGAAGCCGACCGCATCCGCGACGAGAAGGTCAAGGTGCTGCGCGCCCTGCGTCCGCTCGACCCCAAACACGCGGCCAAGGACAGCGTGCGCGGCCGTTACACCGCCGGCACCATCAATGGCCAACCTGCACAGGCTTATCAGCCGCCGGAAGGCAGCGAGGCAGAAACCTTTGTCGGCGTCACCGCGCATATCGACAACTGGCGCTGGGCTGGCGTGCCGTTCCATCTGGTTACTGGCAAGCGCCTGCCCGAGCGCACCACCCGCATCGAGGTCAACCTCAAGCCGGTGACGCACTGGCTGTTCGAGCGCCCTGACCGCAAGAGCGCCACCCCCAACCGCCTGACCTTCCAGCTGCAGCCGCAGGAAAACATCCAGCTCGGCTTGATGAGCTCGCTGGCCGGCCCGGAATGGGGGGCGCTGGAACTGCAGCCGCTGGAACTGGAACTGTCGGTTCCCACCGGCCTGCACCGCCGCATCGCCTACGAACGCCTGTTCCTGGACGCGTTCAACGGCAACCACGCACTGTTCGTGCGCGATGACGAAGTGCGCGCCGCCTGGGCATGGATCGACAGCGTCAGCGATGCCTGGAAGGCTGCCGACCTGCCGATGGAGCCCTACCCGGCTGGTGGCTGGGGTCCGCAGTTGGCACAGGACTTCCTGCCCGAATCCATTGCCGCCGAAGCAGGCCCGGAGCAGGGGCTGTGAGCCCCAGCGCCGACCTTGTACTGGTAGCGGACATCGGCGGTACCAACGCGCGCTTCGCGCTGGCCGACCGCTCCGCTGCCATCCCACTGGATCAGAGCAGCATCGACGAATACCCGGTGGCGCAGTTCGCGTCACTGGCTGATGCCGCCGCGCACTACCTGCAGCAACGTGGTGCGAGCGCCAGCAGTGGCGTGTTCGCGGTAGCTGGCCGGGTCGATGGTGACGAGGCACGCATCACCAATCACCCGTGGGTGATCTCGCGTTCGCGCACCGCCGAGCAACTGGGTTTCGAGCAGCTGCACCTGATCAACGACTTCGTCGCCCAGGCCATGTCAATTGCCCTGCTCGGCGTCGACGATGTGGTGCAGGTCGGCGGCGCTGGCTGGCAACCCGCCGCAGAAGGCGAATCGCGCAACTACTGCGTGCTCGGCCCTGGCACCGGTCTGGGTGTTGGTGGTTTGGTGGTGCGTGACGGTCGCAATTACCCGCTGGCTACCGAAGGTGGTCATGCAGGTTTTGCGCCGAACTCGCCAGAACAGATCCGTATTCTGGAAATCCTCTCGGCACAGTTCGGCCGGGTTTCCAACGAACGTCTGGTCTGCGGCCCCGGTCTGGTCAACATCCATCGTGCCATCTGCGAGATGGCGGGTACCGATCCGGGCCTGCTGCAACCGGCCGAGGTCAGCGCCCGTGCTGCCGAAGGTGATGCGCTGGCCAGCCGTGCGGTTGAAGTATTCCTTGAAATCTTTGGCGCAGTCGCCGGTGACGCAGTGCTGGTGCAGGGCGCCTGGGACGGCGTGTTCCTGACCGGCGGGCTCGTCCCGCGCTTGCTGCAACAGCTGCAGCATTCCGGCTTCCGCCAACGTTTTGAAAGCAAGGGCCGGTTTGCCGCGACCATGTCGCAGATTCCCTCAATGGCCATCATCCACCCCTGCCCCGGGCTGCTTGGTGCCGCCGCTTACGCGCTGGACATGCAGCGTGCCAACTCTGGAGTGACCGCATGAACGCCGCTGTTTCCGACCGCATCACACTTGTCCGCCATGCTGACGAAGAGGCCTGGACCGAAGGTGTCGCCAAGGAAATGGCAGCGCTGCTGAGCGCGGAAATCGAGCAGCGCGGGCGCGCCCGCATGCTGCTGTCCGGCGGTACCACGCCGGCTCCCATCTACGAACTGTTGTCTGACCAGGGCCTGGAGTGGGCGCGGGTTGAAGTTGGCCTGGCCGACGAACGCTGGCTCTCGCCACAGGACAAGGACAGCAACGCCTGGCTGGTACGCGACAGCTTCCTGCGCCATGCCGAGGGTGCGCATTTTGATCCACTGGTGCGCGTTGGCCTGCCCATCGCCGAGTGCGTACATACCGCCAATCTGCTCGCCACCCATTCGCAGCCGGCCTGTCTGGTGGTGCTGGGCATGGGCAATGACGGCCATACCGCCTCGCTGTTCCCGGGCTCGCCCGATCTACCGCAGGTACTGCTGAGCAAGCACCCTTATGCGGCATTGGATGCCACCGGCTGCCCGGTCGCCAAACACTGGTCGTTGCGCATCACCTTGACCCCGCACGGCCTGGCTTTGGCCAACCAGCGCCTGCTGCTGCTGCGCGGCAAGCAGAAGCTTGAGGTGCTCGAAGCCGCACTTGCATCCGGCGACGTGCATACCTATCCGATCCTTGCTGCGATCAATGCGCCCGGCAACAAGCTGCGCGTGCATTGGTGCCCTTGAGCGGGGAGTAGCGCATCGGGAACACGGAATGGACCTGGCCCGCCGCTCGCATGAGCTGCCGGCGGAACTTTTCGAAGCACCTAAACCCGAAGCCCACCGCTCTGCTTGCTGCACCCTCCTCCTTATTCCAGCCATAGAGCCATGCATCCGAAAATCCAAGCCATCACCGATCGCATCCGCCAGCGCAGCGCCCCGTCGCGCGCGGCTTATCTGGCCGGGATTGACGCCGCACTGCGCGAAGGCCCGTTCCGCTCACGCCTGAGCTGCGGCAACCTGGCCCACGCCTATGCCGCCTGTGGCCCAACCGACAAAGACCGCCTGCGCGGCGATGTGACGCCCAACCTGGGCATCATCACTTCGTACAACGACATGCTGTCGGCGCACCAGCCGTTCGAGAACTACCCGGAGCTGATCCGCGACGCTGCCCGCGAGCTGGGCGCGACCGCGCAGGTAGCCGGCGCAGTGCCTGCGATGTGCGACGGCGTTACCCAGGGCCGTGGCGGCATGGAGCTGTCGCTGTTCTCGCGCGACGTGATTGCCCAGGCAACCGCCATTGGCCTCAGCCATGACATGTTCGACGCCACCATCTATCTGGGCGTATGCGACAAGATCGTGCCCGGCCTGTTGATCGGCGCCCTCGCCTTTGGTCACCTGCCGGCGGTGTTCGTACCGGCCGGGCCGATGACCCCGGGCATTCCGAACAAGAAGAAAGCCGAAGTCCGCGAGCGCTATGCTGCCGGCGAAGCCACCCGCGAAGAACTGCTGGAAGCCGAATCGGCCTCGTATCACGGCCCGGGTACCTGCACCTTCTACGGCACCGCCAATTCCAACCAGGTCCTGCTCGAAGCGATGGGCGTGCAGCTGCCTGGCGCCTCCTTCGTCAACCCGGAACTGCCGCTGCGCGACGCATTGACCCGCGCCGCCACCGCACGCGTGTTGGAAATCAGCGCGCTGGGCAATGACTTCCGTCCGTTCGGCCGCGTGATCGACGAGCGCGCCATCGTCAACGCCGTGGTCGCATTGATGGCTACTGGTGGCTCCACCAACCACACCATTCACTGGATCGCAGTCGCACGTGCCGCCGGCATCGTGCTGACCTGGGACGACATGGACGAGCTGTCGCAGATCGTGCCGCTGCTGGCCCGCGTCTACCCGAACGGCGAAGCCGACGTGAACCGCTTTGCAGCGGCTGGCGGCCCCGGTTTCGTGTTCCGCGAGCTGATGGACGCCGGCCTGATGCATGCCGATGCGACCACCATTGCCGAGGGTGGCATGCGCGCCTTCGCCCAGGAACCGCGCCTCACTGATGGCAAGGTCAGCTATGTGCCCGCCGCTGAACTCAGCGGTGATGAAGAAGTAGTGCGTCCTGCCTCCAATCCGTTCGAGGCCCAGGGCGGCCTGCGCCTGCTGCGCGGCAATATCGGCCGTTCGCTGATCAAGCTGTCGGCAGTGAAGCCGCAATACCGCACGATCGAAGCACCGGCCGTGGTCGTCGACGCACCGCAGATCCTCAACAAACTGCACGCCGCCGGCGTTTTGCCGCAGGACTTCGTCGCGGTGGTCCGCTACCAGGGCCCGCGTTCCAATGGCATGCCGGAACTGCATTCGCTGGCACCGCTGCTCGGGCTGCTGCAGAACCAGGGCCGACGCGTCGCGCTGGTGACCGATGGCCGCCTGTCGGGTGCCTCCGGCAAGATCCCGGCCGCAATCCACGTTACTCCGGAAGCCTCGCGCGGCGGCCCGATCGCAAGTATCCGCGAAGGCGACATCATTCGCCTGGACGGCGAAGCTGGCACGCTGGAAGTGCTGGTCGATGCCGCCGAATGGGCAGCACGCGGTATTGCCGCCAACACCGCACCGGCCGGCTCGGACATGGGCCGCAACCTGTTCGCGATGAACCGCCGCATCGTCGGCCCGGCCGATCAGGGCGCCATCTCGATCTCCTGCGGCCCGGCCCGTCCGGACGGCAGCCTGTGGGACTACGACGCCGAATACGAACTCGGCCACGACCACGCCGCTGCCGCCGCCCCGCACGAAGCCAACGACGCCTGAGATTCGCGAGCCTGGATTAGAGATTCGCGAGCACGTTATCAATGAGGACACTATGAGCATTGCCCAATATCAGGACCGCGCCGAGCAGCTGCTGAGCGCTGCTGGCATCCTGCCGGTCGTTACCGTGCACACCCTTGACCAGGCGCGCGCCGTCAGCGCTGCCCTGCTCGAAGGCGGCCTGCCCGCGATTGAACTGACCCTGCGCACGCCGGTGGCGATGGAAGCGCTGGCCATGCTCAAGCGCGAGCTGCCCGATGTGGTGGTAGGTGCCGGTACGGTGCTGACCGTCGAGCAGATGCAGCGCTCGATCGATGCAGGTGCCGATTTTCTGGTCACGCCGGGTACGCCAGCGCATATGGCCGACGCCTTGGCAGCCGCGCCGTTGCCGGTGGTCCCGGGTGCAGCTTCACCGACCGAACTGCTGGAGCTGGTCGCCCGCGGCTTCCGCATCTGCAAGCTGTTCCCGGCCACCGCCGTTGGCGGCTTGGCGATGATCAAGGGCGTTGCCGGTCCGATCCCGGAGCTCAAGCTCTGCCCCACCGGCGGCATCACCGAAGCCACCGCAGGCGACTACCTGTCGCAGAAGAACGTGGTCTGCATCGGCGGTTCGTGGATGGTGCAGGACAGCTGGATCCGCAACGGCCAATGGGACGAAGTGAAAAAGTCCGCCGCCGCTGCTGCAGCCATCGTCAAGCAGGCTCGCGCCGGCTGACAAGAATCGGCTTTTGTAGGAGCGGCGTCAGCCGCGAAGCCGACAGCATAGAAACCACCCGCAACCGCTTCCCTAGGTTCCGACCAGGAAGCGGGTGCCGTTTTATGCATGATCTGCACGCAGCATCAGCTTCGCGGCTTACGCCGCTCCTACATGCAATCCCGGTGAATGCCCCTGCCGAGCATGGCTCGGCACTACATCTATGCCCCCAGCCATTGGCTGTAAGCCAACGGGAGCGTGGTGGTTTCTTTTTTCAGATCCGACGGAAGTTCTTCCTCTCCCTCTCGTCGACTGGCCTGCGCCTCGGTATTCGAGGCGCAGTTTTTATCGTTCAGCGTCTGCTGCGCTCATTGCGGCGTAGCTCGGCAGGAATCTCGATTTCGACCTTGGCTGGCAGGCTGCTGATATGCAGCTCATTGCCCAACCACTGTGCCGGTTCGCCATTGATGGTCGCTTCCCCCGGCGTGCCTTCATAAGGCCATTGCAGCAACAGCCCCGCCGTCGGCAGACGCAGCCCTTCCTGCACCTGCAACTCCAGCTGCTTTTCACTGCGCTGCAGCGAGTAGCTCAACATGCCGTGCGAGGTATTCAAGTCCTCGATGGCGATGCCCTTGCCGGTCAACCATGCACTGGGCACACCCGCAGCCAACACGATCGGACCGCCGACATCACGTTCATAGGCGAACATGTCCAAGGCCGAGCGAACGAAGTCCGACGCCACCCAGGCATGCGGCAGGTCGCCGACAAAGAACGGCTGTCGCGGCGTCGAGGACACCACTTCGGCCCATTGATTCCATGCCGGCGGCGCACGGTCCTTGAAGAAGAACTCGGTGGCTTCCCAGGCCCGCGCACGCCAGCCCAGCCGCACGAAAGCGCTGACGTTGCGCCACTCGTACGGCGTGTAGTCCTTCCATTGGCGCTTGCCGTCACGGCGCTCGACGAAGTGCTGCCAATAGCGCTCGAAGGTATTGTCCAAGGCGGGCTGCGGCAACCTGCCCTGCTCGCCTCCCGGCGCCAAAGCGATGGTGGTCGAAGTTGCATCGAAGTCACCCAATTCCACCGAGCCGGGCAGATAGTCGATCTTGTGCGCCGCCATTGCCGCGCGCAGCGATTCGTCCAGATCCTGGCGGAACTGATCGCGCGACGCGGCCATGGTCAGCGCTTCGGTTTCCAAGCCCAAGGCTGTCGCCATATCGGCTGCGTCCTTGTAGCCGCGCAGCGCCCAGAAGTTGTCCCAGTACGAATGCACCGGCTTGGCCGAATAGCCTTCGTGACTGATCGAGGCCGGCATCATTCCATAGAAGCCGGCGTTGCGCGCACGGTTCTCCTCGGTACGCTCGCTTAGCCGCAGCTGCTCCATGTAGTTCCATGCCGATTGCACATGCGGCCACATCTGCTGCAGGAAAGCAGTATCACCGGTATGTCGCCAGTACTCGGCGATGGTGTAGATCAGTTCGCCGTGGCTGTCGTTCTCCGGCACCGGATCGCTGCCACGCGCATCCACGCAGCACGGCACCATGCCGCTTTCAAACTGGTACGGCGCGTACCAATCAACGTACTGGCGCACTGCATCGGCGCGCCCCATCCGCAACAAGCCCTCCGAGATCATTGCGCCGTCACGGATCCAACTGCGTGCATAGGAACGCGTGCCCGGCTGCAGGCTCGGCCCAACCCGCGAAATCAGCATATGTGCGAGCGCGGTGCGCAGCGTATTGGCCAGCGGCTGGCCGGCCTCCGGCACGCGCAGCTTGAGCTGATCGAGCTTTTGCCGCCACATCGTCGCGACCTGTTGCTGCGCTTTGTCCGCATCGAACTTGGCCGGCATCTGCCAGTTGCCGGTCTGGGGCAGCACCAGCACCACTTCGCGGCGCTGGCCCGGCTCCAGTTTCCAGTTGTAGACCAAGGCACCCGAAGCCAAGCCGGTGGCGTCGCGAACCTCCTGTGTGGTTGGCAAGTCCTTGTCAGCCAGATGCGTGACATCCAGCTTGCTGTCGAAGCTGCTGGCAAAGCCAGCATCGGCCGGAAGTGACGTATACACGCGCGGCTGGCCATTGACGCTTATCTGCCCGGTTCGCACGGCCAGATTGTCGATACGACTGACACCGCCAACGGTATTGAGGAACTGGCTGGGCGGATTGACCTGGAACGGCCGCACCGCAAGCGCCAATCGGTACTCATGCGCGACCTTGTCGGTGTTGTGCAGCTCATAGCGTGCCACCAACTGCGCCTGCTCCGGCCGACCCTGCACGAAACCGCTCACGTTCAGGCCAAACTGATCATGCTGCCAGGCCACCGACGGCATCGGCAAATAGCCGTCCTGCAAGCTCTGGCTGGATTTGACCTCCGCCCAACCGAGCACCTTGCCATCGAGCACCACGAACGGCTCGATGCTGAAGCCGCCTTTCTTCGCCTCCAGCGCACCGTCCTCGCTGATCAACGCCTGCTCGCGGCCGCCGTCCAGACCGAGGATGGTCCAATACGGTTGCTCGCCACTGAAGCCACGCGGCAAGGAACCACGCGGCAGATCAGCAGCAACAGAACGGATGAAATCATTCGGGGTATTGGCAAACGACAAGGGCTTGAGGCTGATATCACGGATGCCATAGCGCCAGTTGGGCCCGTCGACCAGATCGAAACGCAGGTAGCGCGCTTCGGTCTCCGGCAGTGCCAACCAATCCTTGCCGCCAGTGCCACTGGTGACTTCACGCAATGTCTTCCAGTCACGGCCATCGGCGGATGCGCGTACAACATAGCGGCTCGCTTCCAAGCCAGCTGCCCATTGCACGACCGCGCCGCCGAATTCGCGCACCTTGCCCAGATCCAGGCTGACCGTCTGTTGCTTTACGCCGCCGCTGATCCACAAGGTATCCGGCTTGCCGTCGGCGATACGCTGCTGCAGGGCAGTCGCGGTATCGGCGATCACCGTGGTGGTCAGCGCCGAGTTGTCTTCCTTGGGCAGCGGCTGCAGTGTCAGTTGATCGAAGCAGACCGTGCCGCGGCCGCCGACCTTGCTGTAAATGGTGAACTCCACTGCCGCGCTACGACGCAGTGTTTTGTCCTGGTCCGGGCCCCAGGCCTTCTCGATATGGCGCTTGCGATAGCTGATGCGGGTCCAGTTCTTGGGGAAGTTGAAACCCGGACGATTGACCCACCAGACGTTGTCGCCACTGGCATCAACCAGTTTGAACTGCAGGTCATTGGCCGGCGAATCACCGCGCAAGTCGAAGGAAAGCTGGTAGTTCTCAGGCCAGGTCACATCCAACGGACGGCGGATGCCGACGTAGCCGGAAACCTCATGGAAGTCGTAGTCCAGGCACAATGCGCGGCCACTGTTGCCGGCTACTGGTCGCAGTGACCCGCTGACCTGCGGCGAGGTGATCAGCTGCCATGCGCCGACATCGTCGAACTTGGCGAGCACAGCGGCACTGGCCGGTTGTACCCACGCCAGCAACAAGCTCAGCAGACCGATCACAAAACGCATATTCATCAGCAAAATCCCGATTCAACACCAGCAACCAACACCTGCCGGATTTTCGCAAAGATCACCACCATTCGCGGCGGTATGTTTCGTATGGAAGTGCACTGTTCGCGGCGCGCCTGCAAGCCAGCGCGCTTCAGCCCTTGACGCTACCCAGCAGCAAGCCCTGGATGTAGTAACGCTGCAGCACCAGGAACAACAACAGCACCGGCAACACCGTCACCACCGCGCCGGCCATCATCATTTCCACATCCATGATGTGCTCGCGCGACAAACTGGCCAGTGCCACCGGCAAGGTGTAGTGCTCCTGGTCAGTCAACACGATCAACGGCCACATGAAATCGTTCCATGCGCCCATGAAGGTGAAGATCGCCAAGGTCACCAGCACCGGCTTGAGCATAGGCAACACGATCTGGAAGAAGATCCGCGCCTCGCTGGCACCATCGATCCGCGCAGCCTCCAGCAGCTCATCCGGAATCGAGCGCGCGTACTGGCGCACCAGGAAGATGCCGAACACGCTGGCCAGCGCAGGAACCACCACGCCTCCAAAGGTGTTCACCAGGCCCATCTGCTTCATCAGCAGGAACAGCGGCAGCATCGCCACCTGCGCCGGAATGACCAGCGCAGCCAGCAGCATCTGGAACAGCCGCTCGCGGCCAGCAAAGCGCAGCTTGGCAAAGGCATAACCGGCCAGGGTGTTGAACAGCAGCGAACCCAAGGTGATCGCAACCGACACCAGCAAGCTGTTGACGAAGTTGTTGCCCATGCCGGTGCGGGCAAACAAAGCCTGGTAGTTGGCCAGCGTGGTGTGCGCTGGCAGCAACGGTGGCGGGAACTGCGATGCCTGCCCGCTCGGCATGAACGACACCGACAGCATCCACGCCAACGGCGCCAGGCTGATCACCGCCAGCAATAACAGCCCACCATTCACCCACCACGCATGCCAACTTGACTGCCCTATTTCTCGGCTGACACCAACGCGACTCATACCAGCTCCCTACGCTTTCCGAAGCGCAACATCAGCGTAGTCACCGCCAGAATGATCAGGAACAACAGGAAGGCCACAGCGGAGGCCCGCCCCAGGTTCCACCACTTGAAGCCTTCCTCGAACATGAAGTACAGCACGCTCACCGTGCTTTGCAGTGGATCGCCACGGGTCATCACATAAGGCTCGGCAAACAGCTGGAAGTATCCGGAAACGGTGATCACACCGACCACCAGCAGTACCGGCCCCAGCATCGGCAAGGTGATATGCAGGAACTGCTGCCAGCGCGAGGCACCGTCAATGCGCGCCGCCTCGTACAAGTCCTTGGGGATCGCCTGCAGACCGGCCAGGAAGATCACCATGTTGTAACCGAAGTTCTTCCACACCGCGAAACCAATGATGGTCGGCATCGCCCAGTTCGGGTCACCGAGCCAGTCGATCGGATTGATGCCGATCTGGCCCAGCCCCCAATTCACCAGCCCGTAGCGGGTGTGGAACAGATAACGCCAGATTACCGCCACGGCCACCAGCGTAGTTACCACCGGCGCGAACAACGCAGTACGGAACAGCGCCTTGAAGCGCGAAGCTGGGGCGTTGAGCAGCAGCGCAGCACCCAGCGAAACACCTATCGACAAGGGCACGCCGGCCACCACGAAGTACGCGGTATTGCCCAGCGACTTCCAGAACATCGGCGTCTGCAGCAGATCGATGTAGTTGCCTAGACCGGCGAAGCGCAGGTTGTGCGGATCAGCCAAGGCATAGAGATCGAAGTCGGTCAGGCTCAAGGCCAGCGCTGACAATACGGGTAGACCGAAGAACACGCCGATCACGATCAGCGCCGGTGCGGCGAAGATCCAGCCGGCCAGGGAACCGCGCTTCATGGCGCAGCCTTCGCAGTCGCACCAGCCTGCTGCTCGACGATCCAACGGCGCTTGGCAAGGATGTCATCCACCTGCTGATCCAACTGTTCCACCGCCTTGTCCTGCGGCAAGCCGCCACGCACCACCTGCTCGGTCACCACCCGCATCTGCTGGGCGATGCGCTCCCACTCCAAGACCTTGGGTGTGGGTTTGACCCGTTCCAGCTGGTCGGCAAACGCAGCCGTCAACGGATCGTCCTGCAACTCCGGCGACTGCCAGGCGCTGCGCCGCGGCGGCAAGTCACCAATAATCTTGTAGAAGCGCTGTTGGATGGCAGGACGCGACAGGAACTCGATCAGCTTCCATGCCGCTTCTTTCTTCTGCGAAGAACGGAACACCACCAGACTGGTGCCACCGGCAATGCCTGCGCCCAATCCATCAGGACCGGGTAGCGGCGTTGCGCCCCACTCGCCCTCCAGCGAGACCGGTTGGCGCTGGCGGAACTCGCGGATATTCCATGGACCAGACAGATAGAACGCGGTGAAGCCGCGGAAGAATTCATCCCAGACGTTGGAAATCTGCGTCTCGGACATCTTCGGCGCCCAGCCCTGCTCGAACATATTGTCGTAGAAGGCCAGCGTGCGACGGAAACCAGGGCTACGGAAGTTGCCGCGGGTATCCTCATCGCGCAGCAGGGAGTCATCCTGCTGCAGCGCGAACGACAGCTGCGGCTCGAACTCGTTCAAGGGCATCAGCACCGGATAGCCACGCGCGCCCATGATCTTCTTCAGCGCCGCGTTCATCTGCTCCCATTCAGCCCAGGTCTTCGGCGGTTGCGAGTAGCCGGCCTGACGCAGCAGATCCTTGCGATAGAACAGCAGGCGCGTGTCCACGTACCACGGAATACCAACCAACTGACCATCGACGACATTGGTGTCCCAGATGCCGGAAAAGTAGTCCTGCTGATCGATGACCGTTGACGCGTCAACCAGTGGCTGCAGCGGTGTCAGCGTCTGCAGGGTGGCGAACTCGGCGATCCAGGTGTTGCCGAGCTGGCAGACATCAGGCAGACCGTCGGCGGCATACGCCGTCAACAGTTTCTCGTGCGCTGCCGTCCATGGAATGTTCTGTACATCCACACGGATGCCCGGGTTTTCCGCCTCGAACTCACGTACCAGCTCCCCAACCACTTCAGCCTCGCGGCCCATCGCCCAGAACCGCAAGGTGGTGCCCTGCTCCGGCTTGGCGCAGCCTGCGAGCAACAGCAACAACAGCATGGCCAGCGCGCGCATCATTGGCCGCGCATCACTGCTTCGTGGCCGCAGGCGCAACCGGCTTCTCGCTGGCTGCCTTCTGCTCGGCCGCTGCCGAAGCGCGCGACTCGGCAATTCCTGCTGCTCGCGCCGAAGCGGCCTGCTCGTCCTTCTGCAATGGCTGGAAGCTGTCTTCCGGCGCCAACCAGCCGCCGGTGAACCCGGCCCGCTCCAAGCCCTTGCGAATATAAGGGTTCTTCTTCATCACTTCCCACACGAATTCATCGCGGTAATTGGCGATGCCGGCGAGGATCGGGCCCTGATCAATGGCGATGTAATCGCTGGCCACCCAGCCGCGCTCCGGAATCAAACGCCCGGTCTTGAGCGGAATGTCGTAGCTGAAGCTCGGATTGAAGGAATCCAGGAAACCATAGCTCGAATACAGGTAATCGCCGTAGCGCTTGTGCATTTCCACTGTGGCAGGAATCACTACCTCCGGCGCGAACGGCAGCGACGAGATCGCCGCCGATGGCACGATGGTGCCGTCATCGAAGTTCTCGCGCAGGCCCGCACCACGTGCCGAATAATGGCGGAACTGGCGCTGCTCGCCCTTGTAATCCTGGGTGGTGTTCTGCGGGCCATCGCCTGCGGTCAAACCCCAGACATTGGCGCTGTAGTCCTTCCACTGCATCGGGTTTTCAATCGCATACTCGCGCTGCGCCAGGGTCGCGCGGCGACTATTGAGGAAGTAGTCGATGCCGCGCTCGCGCATGTACGGGTCCTGGATATCGCGGAAGTCGATCCAGACATGGCTGTACTGATGGCCAAACAGTGGCCCGAACGACAGGTATTCCTGGCCTTGGTACACGCCCCAATCGTTGTCATAAGTGCGCGTCCATACCGTCCAGGCATCCGGTTCGACCGGATGTGTCGGCGAACCCAGCGCAAGCACGTACAGCATCATCGCCTCGTTGTAGCCCATCCAGTCGTGCTGGATGAAGCCGCTCTCCGGGAACCAGCCCATCGATACCAAGGGTTTGTTGCGTTGCAGCCACTGCCAGTCGACGCGCTTGTAGATCGTATCGGCAATCTGCCGGATCTCTTTTTCGCGCGGGTTGTCCTGGTCGTAATAACTCTGCGCAAATAGCACGCCCATCAACAGCAGCGCGGTATCCACGCTGGAAAGCTCCACCCAGCTGTCGTAGCGGCGCCCCTGCTGCATGTCGAGGAAGTGGTAATAAAAGCCCTTGTAACCACCTTTGCCGGTGCGCTGCGGCCCGCTGGGCAGGTCACGGAAGAACTTCAGCGTAACCAAAGTGCGTTCCACCGCCTGATTGCGACTGACCCAGCCGTTCTCGATACCGATCGGATAGGACGTCAACGCAAACCCGACCGAGGCAATGCTGGCAAACGGCCGCGAGGGATAGCGGTCCGGGGTAAGCCCGTTCTGCTCGTTGGTGGTGTCCCAGAAAAACTGAAAGGTGCGCCGCTCGATGTCGTCGAACAGCGGCGGCAGTTCCGGCTTCATCGGTCGTGGTGGCAGGTCCGCCTCGATCAGGATCACCTGCGGCAATACCTTCGGCATCGACGGCTCCGGCGCCTTGCCACAGCCTCCCAACAACGCCAGCCCGATACCGGCGAGAACACAGGCCAACAACTGCGGGGTACGTGACTTGCTCAAGGCGACATCCATGAAATTCAAAGAAAGAACATGACGCACGACATCTGCTGCGGCACCCCGGCCGGCCCAAGGCCGGCCAGAGCTTGAATCACCATGTCAAGCCGAACGACAGCTTGAAGGTGCGGGTTGGGCGTGCAATCGCATCACCAGTACGGTTACCGTAGTTCGGGTCGGCAACACCCCGGTTACCGCGCCAATTGGCGTATTCCGAGGAAAGCACATTGCGCCAGTTGAATACATTCAACACATCACCACGAACCCGAAGCTTCAAGTCCGTGCCCGTATCCCATTCCTTCTGCAGAGCAAGATCCAGCTGTTTGTAGCCAACCTTCTTGTCCGGCTTGAAGGGATCAAAGGCGCAGTCATCGGCGATGGTGCTCGCGTAGCAGTTGAGCGCTTCAACCGGCTTCGGGCTTTCTAACACCAGCTTCGCCGAACCGGTGATGCCCCAGAAATCGACGATGCCGGTGGCCACCAGCCTATGCTTTGGAATACCAAGCGCAGTGGTAAACGCGACGTTATCCAGATTCGGGTAGTCGAACGAGAAGGTATCTGAATTGCTGCGATTCTCCTTGGCGTCGCTATAGGTGTAAGCAAGGCTCACACCCCAATGGGACTCGGTGGTGTATGGCTTGTCCAACGCCAACAGCACAGAGTTCAAGCGCGTTTCGACGGCGTTGTTACCGATGAAGAATCGGCCCCAACCCGGCAGCTGTTCGCCCCATGGTTGGCCGCCCCAGTTGACCGCAGGGTTGTTGCGGTATTCACCATTGGGATAGCGGTTGCCCATTGTCCAGAGGATGCCGTCGTGACTCAACACATGCATCAAGGTCACCGATGAGTTCCAATCATGCCCCAACATCGAGAATGCATTGCGCATGCCGATGCTGAACTGATCGGAATACGGAGTCTTGATGTCATTGTTGAGCAGGAACACTTCGGTGCCATTGTTCGGACTGGCTGCCGCCATCTGCGCCAACACGGCTGGATCAAACATGCTCGGATCGAAGTTGTAGCAGTTGCTACCCGCCCCCGGTGTACAGGTATGACCGGGGGTATTGAACTGGTACTCGTAGCGCTGGAATGCAAGGCGGTACTTTTCGAGCGACAGATAGTCAAACTGGTTCCGATTGTACGAACGACCTGCACCACCAAAGAATACGTGCCGTTGGTCGCCATTGAGATCGTATGAGAAGCCTACGCGTGGCTGCCAGCCATCCTTGAATGCACTGCGATTGTGGCCGTTGCTGATGTAATTGTTGTAGTCGTAATCAACATTTGAATTATTGATATTCGGCCACGCCTGCAGCGCGGACACCAGTCCGGCCGGGGTTACGTGGTCTTCGAAGGCCGGGTTGGTTTCATAGTCCCAGCGCAGACCCAGATTCAAGGTGAGGTGCTCGTTGACCTCCCAATCGTCCTGGATGTAGATGCCGAACTGCTTGACGCTCGAATCCACTGTCGTCGGATAACCATTGCCCGATGCGGTGAACTGCACCAGGTAGGGCACGTCCAGACTCTGGTTCAGGTCATAGCGGAACTGCGGCGAGTAAGGACTCTGTTCAAAGGCGGAAAGATCAATGTCCTTGAACTTGATGCCGGCCTTGACGGTGTGGCCTTCCCACCCGAAGAAGGTGAAGTCGTTCTGGAACGAATAGCCCTTCTGCGATTTCTCCTGGAAATCACCGCCACCGCCGCGATTGATGACCTCCTCCATCGTCGGGTTGTTCAACGCTTCTTCCCCCCGCCGCGGAATGAACAGCTTGTAGCCATTTTCCATACCAATTGGGCGCGGAGCGAAACTGGCATCCTCATAGGTGATATGGGCATCGTTCATCCAGTTCTCTGCATTGAACTGGTGGCGCAGATCGATGCGCGTTTCTTCGCCGGTCTTCAAGGTGCCGTAAGACGCCAGATTGACGCCACCAATACCGGTGACTTCATCTTCCTCGCGGCGCTTCATGGTCAGCTCGACCAGATGCGCATCACCCGGCGTCCAGCTCAACTTGCCGAAGTACAGGTCCTCCTTGAACGGCGCATTGTTGGTGGAACGCGCCTCGTCCTGGAAACGCTGGGGCAGGTCTTCGACCGAAATCTGGCGACCGGGGATCACCTGCCTCGCGTCACTGCGATCCTTTGCTTCATAGGTCACGAAGAAGTGCAGCTTGTCCTTGATCAACGGACCACCCAAGGCCACGCCATACTGTTCATCGTGGGTGCGCGCCTTGATGTCGCGGCCATCCTTTTCGCGGATGGTATCTGCCACCCAGCTGCTGGCAACGTTGTCCCAGAAGAAATCACCATGGAACTCATTGGTGCCCGAGCGCGTGACAGCCGTGATGCCCGCGCTGCTCAACTGGTCGTACTCGGCCTTGTAGTTGGAGGTGACAACTTTGTATTCGGCAATGCCAAGCTGCGGGAATGGATTGCCGCGACTGGAATCCTGGCCGGTGATGCCGCCCTTCAGCACATAGTCTTTCTGCCCGACACCGTCGATGAACACGTTGACGCCACTGGACAGCTGGGCACCGCTACGGATCGACGTGGAACCCTCGTTGCCGGTGTTGAACATGACGCCCGGTACGATGTCAGCGAACGCCAGGAAGTTGCGTGAGTTCTGCGGCAATGCCTGCAGTTGCTTCTGGGTGAGGTAGGTCGCCACCTCCGACGTCTTGGTTTCCACCACCGCCTGCGCCGTCACCTGCACTGCATCCAGGTTGGTCGCCGCGCCACCGGCAGTTTCCGCCACTCCCCCCACGCCCAGATTCACCGTGGCAGTCTGGCCGACCTGCACGGTGATGTTCTGGGTACTGGTCTTGCCGCCGGCAGTGACGTCCACTTTATAAGTGCCAGGCGGCAGGCCAGCCAGTGAGTAGCCGCCATTGCCATTGCTTTGCACGCTGCGGCTCAGGCCAGTAGCGATGTTGGTAGCAGTCACCTGCGCCTGCGCGGCAGGGCTCGAATCAGCCATCACCTGGCCGCGGATGGTCGCGCTGGTGCTCTGTGCAAATGCGGGGGCTGCGCCCAACAGCAGGCAACCGACAAGCGCGCTACTTAGCAGCTTGCGGGTTGGCGTGGATTTCCGAGCATTCTTGTTCATTCTCTTCCTCTCCCAAGGCGGCGGCACCTGGCCGCGAAGAACATGTGTGTGAGTAACCGTCCCGGTCTATCGCCGGGTCAAAGGAAGTCGCAGGCGGTGGTTGAGTCACGCACCACCAAGGTCGGAACCAGCGTTACAGCGGGCGTTGCCTGCGCCTCACCGCTATCGATCATCTGCACCAACTGCAGCATCGCCCGCTCGCCCAACTCGGCGATGCTGACCTGCATCGTTGTCAAAGCGGGGTGAACAAAGCGCGCCAAGGGGATGTCATCGAAGCCGGCCAGTGCCACTTGCGCGGGCACTTTCACCTCTGCCTGCGAGAACGCATACAGGCAGCCCAAAGCCATCATGTCGTTGGCGGCAAACACCGCATCAGGCAATTCGGAACCCGCCAGCAGCGCCAAGCCGGCCTGGTGACCGGAGGCTTCATCAAAATTGCCCGGCAGTTCGATGGCTTCGACTTTGCCGTCGAATGCCGCCATCGCCTCACGGAAACCAAGCAGGCGCTGTTGCGCATCGTGGTTGTGTTCCGGCCCGCCGATAAAAGCGATACGGCGATGCCCGCCTTCAAGCAGATGTCGGGTCATGCTCAACGCACCGGCATGGTCATCGATGCTGAAAACCGGATAGCGCGCCTCGGCCAACGGTGTGTTGATCAACACTGTAGGCAGCGCAGACGGCAGATTGTCGACCAGGAAATCGGAATCGCCTGCATACGGCGACAGCACCAACAGACCATCGACGCGTCCGCGCATGGCCTGCAACACCGAACCTTGTTGTTGCTGGTCGCCGTGATAGCTGGACACCAACAGATGCCGGCGATGGGCGCTGGCCACACCGTCAATGCCGCGCATCAACTCAGAAAAGAACTCGCCGTACAGGTCGGGAAGCACCACACCGACTGTCTGGGTACTACGGCTGCTCAGGCTGCGGGCGGCCGCATGGGGGGTATAACGCAGCCGGCTGGCCACTTCCAACACCAGCTTGCGGACCGGCGCGGCGACGTTGTCATGGCCGTTGAGGGCACGCGACACGGTTGCGACGGAGACATTCGCCTCACGGGCAACATCCTTGATCGTTATTGCCGACTTCGCCACTGGCCTACCCTCCGCAGTACAGGGTCGGGCGGACTGTAAACGTTTTCAATCGCATTTGTAAACAGTTCGTTAGCTCGATTTGACCCGCATGGACAACGCCTGTCCCGGCAGTTCCCACAGGAAGCTTGCAGTGCCACACCCCGTTCAGCCAGCCCCGCCCGATTCCTGCGGCGTCAGCGCCTTGATCGACAACGCATGGATGTCCGTCTCCATCATCTCGCCGAGTGCGGCGTACACCGCCCGATGCCGGGCAAGCGGTGCCTTGCCTGCGAAGGCCTCGCTGACCACCATGACCTTGAAATGGCCGCGTCCATCGCTGGCACCGGCATGGCCAGCGTGACGGTGACTGTCATCCTTCACTTCCAACTGCAGGGGCGCAAAAGCGGCCTGCAGGGCGGCCTGGATCCGTTCAACGCGGCTCATGGCAGCACCTTGCGGAACGGGCGCACTTCCACGCGTGTATAGACGCCTGCAGCCACATACGGATCAGCATCGGCCCAGGCCCTCGCGGCAGCCAGGTCCTCAAAGTTGGCGATCACCACGCTGCCACTGAAACCAGCCGGACCGGGGTCTTCCGCGTCAATCGCAGGACAGGGACCGGCCAAAAGCAGCCGACCTTGGTCAAGCAATGTCTGCAAGCGCGCCAAGTGCGTCGCCCGCGCCTGCAGCCGCGCCGCCAGTACATCCGCCCCGTCATAGCCTTCAATTACGTACCACACTGGCCTTTCTCCGCTTGTCTGCTGAATGGAAGGATGCCAAGTCTAGCGTCACAAGGCTGGACAGCGCCCTGCCCGGGCGATTACTCTTTAGTCCATTGCACGCAGTCGGCCAGTAGCCGCTCGGTGCGGTGGCAGGCACAGACCTTCTACCCAACCACCGCAGCACATCACTTCCCGAACCGCGTAGACGACCTCCTCGTAATGACGTTGCCGCTGATTCTGCGGCGCGCCTTGTTGTTCATATGTGGAAGCGCGCAGAACAAGCGCGAGTAGCTCGTAATACAGGGCTGGAATCCTCCCGGGCGGGAACCTGGGGTGTGCACAGCTCGCAATACCCCGAATGTCGACCTGATGACTTCCGAACTCGCGCACGACGCGAACCCGCCAGCGCAGCATCCCTTACCTCAGCAGCAGGAAATGCCGCTGGCGATGGTGCATGGCCAGCCGGTACTGCAGATCCCGCAGGATCTGTACATTCCACCGGATGCTCTGGAAGTTATTCTCGACGCCTTCGAGGGCCCGCTGGATCTACTGCTTTACCTGATCCGCCGGCAGAACCTGGACATCCTGGATATCCCGGTCGCCGAGATCACCAAGCAGTACGTGGAATACATCAACGTCATGCAGGAGCTGCGCTTTGAACTGGCGGCCGAATACCTGGTGATGGCGGCGATTCTTGCTGAAGTGAAGTCGCGCATGTTGTTGCCGCGCCCACCCAGCATCGAAGGTGAAGAAGCAGATCCGCGCGCCGAACTGGTACGCCGTCTGCAGGAGTACGAACGTTTCAAGCAGGCCGCCGAGGATATCGACGACCTGCCCCGGCAGGACCGCGACACCAGCTTGGCACACGCCTTCGTGCCGGAGCGGGTACTGGTCAAGGCACCGCCGCCGGTGGAGTTGAAGGAAATGCTGCTGGCGCTACACGACGTACTCAAGCGCGCCGAGCTGTTCAGTGGCCACGCGATCAAACGCGAAGCGCTGAGCGTGCGGCAGCGGATGGGCGATGTACTGAGCCTGCTGGAAGGCGACAAGTTCTACCGCTTTGAAAGTCTGTTCACCGCCGAAGAAGGCAAGCTCGGCGTCCTGGTCACCTTCCTCGCGGTATTGGAGCTGGCCAAGGAGCAACTGCTGGATCTTGTGCAGGAAGCCCCGCTCGCCCCGATTTACGTGAAGTCCCTGGCCACCGGCAACACCAACGCGCCGCTGCAGTTTTCCAGCGAGTTCGATGACGCTGACACCACCGCCTGAGCAACCGACCCAACGCATGGATCAACCGCTGATCAACCGTATTGTCGAAGGTGCCCTGCTTGCTTCCAGCCAGCCGGTCACCTTGGCGCAGCTGCAGGGCCTGTTCCCCGAGGATGCGCCAGCACCGCCGGGCAGCATCGAACGGGCACTCGAGCTGTTGCGCGAAGGCTGTGCAGGGCGCGGCGTGGAGCTGACGGAAGTAGCCTCCGGCTACCGCTACCAGATCACCAGCGAAGTGCATGGCTGGGTGTCGCGGCTATGGACCGAGCGCAAGACCCGTTACACCCGTGCCACCCTGGAAACCTTGGCCCTGATCGCCTACCGGCAACCGATCACCCGTGGCGAGATTGAACAGGTGCGCGGCGTGGCAGTAAGCAGCAACATCATTCAAGCTTTGGAAGAACGCGAGTGGATCCGTGTCATCGGTCACCGCGACGTGCCCGGCAAGCCGGCCTTGTTCGGCACCACCAAGGGCTTTCTGGATTACTTCGGGCTCAAGCGCCTGGACGAACTACCGCCACTGTCCGAACTGCGTGACATCGGCGAGCTGGAACCGCAATTACCGCTGGATGGCGACGGCCAACCAGCTGCCCCGCTTGCCGCTGGTGCCGCCTCGCCGCAAGGCCTGGATGCCGCCAACGACAGCGACCCTACACCCGCAGCTACGCCAGAATCCCCTGATTCGAACGCAGCCGCATCCATCACCGCCTTCACCGGCGAACCCGACGCCGCGCCGGGAGAGCGCGCGGCGGAAGTGGAACAAACTGAAAACAACGCCGTCGCGACGACGACCGTGGCTGTTGATGTAGCCGATTCCGAACCACAGGCCGACGCGGAAAACGCCGGCCGGAGCCAAACAGATGAGTGACACCCCCCGTAAACCTTCGTTGAACAAGCTCTCGCTCAAGCGCGAAGCCGACACCGAACAGCAGCCCAAGCTCGAAGAGCGCCTGCACAAGGTACTGGCGCAGGCCGGCCTGGGCTCGCGCCGTGCGCTGGAACAGCGCATTGCCGACGGCCTGGTCAAGGTCAACGGCGAAGTTGCCAAGACCGGCATGTCGATCAAGAGCGGCGACAAGATCGACCTCGACGGTCGCAGCTTTGTCGCCAGCGCGCTGACCGACCCGTCGCGCGTACTGATCTACAACAAGCCCGAAGGCGAAGTCACCACGCGTGACGATCCCGAAGGCCGCCCGACCGTATTCGAAGCGCTGCCGCCGCTGAAGGGCGCACGCTGGATCGCCATCGGCCGCCTCGACATCAACACCACCGGCTTGCTGCTGGCTACCACCGACGGTGAACTCGCCAACGCGATGATGCACCCGTCGTTCGAAGTCGAGCGCGAGTACGTGGTGCGTGTGCGCGCGCCGGAAGGCGAAGAGAAGGTCTCCGACGAAATCGTCGAGCGCCTTGGCCGTGGCGTGCTACTGGAAGACGGCGGCGCCAAGTTCGACGAAGTCGAGCGCATTGGCGGCACCGATTCGCACGACTGGTTCCGCGTGGTCGTTAAGGAAGGCCGCAATCGCGAAGTGCGCCGCCTGTGGGAATCGCAGGGCTGCCAGGTCAGCCGCCTGAAGCGCACCCGCTACGGCAAGATCGAGCTGCCGCGCGACCTGATGCGCGGCAAGTCGGTGGAACTGACCACCCAGCAGGTCGACGCACTGCGCGCCCAGTTGAAGCTGGAAGAAGGCACCCCGTCGGCATTGACCCTGCAGCCGGTGATCGGCCAGCGCAAGGCAGTCAAGACCACCCTGCGCGTGTCCCGCGAAGGCAGCCGCGGCAACGCCTACGTCAACGGCCACAACACCGCCGACGAAGGCCGCGAACTGCGCCGCTTCGACAACGTGCGCGAAGAGCGCGGCGGCCGTGGTCGTGGCGGCAACAGCGGCGGCGGTTACCGCGGCGGCCTGACGGTCAGCGGCGAAGCCGCAGCCAAGCAGTCGCAGAAGCCGTTCAAGCAGCGCAAGCCCACTGGTGACCGCAGCCTGCCTGATGGCAACCCGGCCGCGTTCCGCACCTGGTATGTGCCGGACGGTGTCAGCACCGGCCCGAGCGG
This sequence comes from Stenotrophomonas sp. STEN030, assembly GCF_056759995.1. Taxonomy (NCBI): domain Bacteria; kingdom Pseudomonadati; phylum Pseudomonadota; class Gammaproteobacteria; order Lysobacterales; family Lysobacteraceae; genus Stenotrophomonas; species Stenotrophomonas sp. STEN030. The sequence continues at coordinate 23,969 of NZ_JBRREB010000011.1, forward strand.
CCACCGCAATGCAGGTCCGGGCGCAGCACGCGGCCCGGGCGGCAATCGTGGTCCGGGCCGTGGCCCGGCTGCTGATGGCCAGGCCCGCCCCTACGGCAAGCCGCGCCCGGGCGGTGCCCCAGGCGCCAGCCGTGGCGGCCCCGGCCAGGGTCGTCCGCAGGGCGCTGGCGGCCAGGGCGCAAGCCAGGGCCAGGGCCAGCGCAAGCATCCTTACGGTCACCCGGGCAATGCACCGAGCTTCCCGTCCGATCACGCCACCCCGAGCTATAGCCCGTACGGCGCGCGTCCGGCCGGCGGTCGCCCGAGCGGCGGCAACCGTGGCCCAGGCGGCCCGGGTGGCGGTCGTCCGTCAGGTGGCCCGCGTCCGGGCGGTAACCGCCCAGGCGGCGCAGGCCGCCCGGGTGGCGGCGGTCGTCCAGGTGGCGGCGGCAACCGCGGCCCGCGCGGCGCCTGATCCACATCGCAGCTGACGCGCCTCACCGCGCAACACTGCAAGCAAACGCCCGGTGCACCTTGCACCGGGCGTTTTCGTTTTTGCCCCCCCACTCACAAACGCTGGATGAATCAATAAAGGTAAAAAATACCCAAAATAGACAATTTGGTATATTTTGCCTCCAAGCAACCCGGATACCGTCATGGACCTGTCCCTGAACCTGCTGGACCTGGAGAAGACGCCCGCAAGTGACGTCAAGGCCAAAGGCTGGCCTGATCTGATGCGCAAAGTCGCCAAGCTGGGCGCCGTGGTGGTCACCAACCACAACCATCCGCAGGCGGTGGTGGTCTCTGCCGAGGAGTACCAGCGCCTGGTTGCGCAGGCCTCCGGTACCTCGGCGGCAGCGCAGCGCGCACAGTCGCTCAAACAACTGCAGGCCGAATTTGACGCACACCTTGCCGTACTTGATGACGGCACAGCCCTGAGCCGGGCCTTGAGTCGTCCGGCCCGGCGTGGCTTGAAGATCACCCCGGGCAAGTCGCGCTGACCAATGGCGCGCATCCTGGTATTGGCCGGCGTCAATGGCGCCGGCAAGAGCTCACTGCTGGGCATGATGCTGGCGCACGATGGCGCCACCTGGTTCAACCCCGATGCCTTCACCCAGCAACTGGTCGAGCATGACTGGCCACTGACGGACGCCAATGCAACCGCATGGCAGGAAGGCACCCGCCGCCTGCGCGAAGCGATGCAGTCCAATCGCGACTACGCATTCGAAACAACACTTGGCGCCAATACCATTCCCAAGCTGTTGCGCGAAGCCTGCGATCAACATGAGGTAACGGTGTGGTTCTGCGGCCTGGAGAGCATCGAGCTGCATCTGCAACGCGTGGCCGAACGGGTTGCAGCTGGCGGCCACGATATTCCCGAAGACAAGATCCGCCAGCGCTATGACAGCTCGCGCCTCAATCTGATCGAACTACTACCGTACCTGACCACGCTGCACGTCTATGACAACAGCCGCCCGCCGGATCACGACGGCCTGGTCGAGCCGTTGCTGGTACTGGAAATGGATAAGGGGCGAATTCTCTGCCCGGTCAGCTAGGACGAGTTTGCACAGGTACCGGAGTGGGCCAAGCCAGTGGTGTGGGCGGCGCTCAAGGCCTTTCCGGCCGCAAGTGGAAAGTGAGTCGCAAAGCCAGGGATTTGCGTCCGCCAACAGCTGTCCCGCACCACCGTGCGCGGCATTCGACTTGAGCGCCCAAGCCCGTTTGAATGCTCAGCGATAACAAAACAGGCAGGCGGACTGCTTACCAGTCGCACATCTGCAGCTGAGCGAAAAGCCCCTCATCCGCCCTTCGGGCACCTTCTCCCGCAAGCGGGAGAAGGGAGCAATCCTCAAACATTGTTTGACTCGTTGCCACCGCGACTTCCATCGCTCTTGCCCATTGCTTCAGCTCTGGCCGTTGCTTCAGCTCTGGCCGTTGCTTCGGCTCTGGCCGTTGCTTCGGCTCTGGCCGTTGCTTCGGCTCTGGCCGTTGCTTCGGCTCTGGCCGTTGCTTCGGCTCTGGCCGTTGCTTCGGCTCTGGCCGTTGCTTTCATGCATTCCCTTCTCCCGCTAGCGGGAGAAGGTGCCCCGCAGGGGCGGATGAGGGCGAGCTCCTGCTCTACGGCTCACCGCCACAAACAGTCAGCGACGCTCGATCACAAACTTGCCAAAACCAATACCAATGCTCCAACCGCGCCCGGTACCCGCCAATGCAAGCGAGATGTCACCCTTGGTCATCGCCTGCGCATCATTGGCGCGCGATGCGCTGGCATGCGCCTCGGCCGCTGCATAGGTACCCAACAAATCATCCAGCGAATAAGCACCGCTGAACCTGCCGCGTCCATCGGTAATGGTGGTGCGGCCCACGGTCAAACCACCGCCCTTGGCGCTGATCTTGACCGGAATACTGGCGCCGTTGTCGCAGGTAATCGTGCCGGTGCCGCTGGAGGTCTTGTAGAACATCGACCAGCCGGTGAGGTTGTAATGCAGCTCACAGTCGATATTGCCCGCTGCCTGAGCCGCCGGGGCAATGCCCAACGCCAGCACCGCGGCCATCGCCATCATCTTTTTCATCGCGCACCCTCTGCATGATTGAAGCCGGCACCGAGCCTGACAGCCGCCCTGAAGCTTGCAAAGGGCTGACAGACGCAGCACGCGGCCGGCGTTCAGCGAACCACTACCGGCCCGCCCAAGGCAAACGCATCGGCATCCAGCATCGCCGGGAAGCGCTCACGATGTGCCGCCAGCGCCTGTGCCGAGATGGTGGTGGTGACCACCTGCTCGCGCTCGCGTATCTCCAGCTGCGGCTGACCGAGGAAGTCGATAACCGCGCTGTCGCCGGAATAGTGCAGACCATTGCCGTCCACGCCGATCCGATTCACCACTGCCACATAGCAGAGGTTTTCAATCGCACGCGCACGCGCCAGGGTCTGCCACGCGTAGGCACGCGCCGACGGCCAGTTGGCGACGAATATCTGCAGGTCGAAATCCATCTGCCCTGCCCGCTCCACATCGAAGCGGTTGCGGCAGAACACCGGGAAACGCAGGTCGTAGCAGATCTGCGGATTGATCCGCCAGCCCTTCCATTCCACACATAGCCGCTCGTTGCCGGCGGCGTATCGCTTGTGCTCGCCGCCATAGCGGAACAGGTGGCGCTTGTCGTAATAGTGCAACTCGCCTTCGGGTGTAGCCCACAGCAGACGGTTGTAGACGCTGCCATCAACCCGCAGCTGCACGCTGCCGGTTACTACCGCGCCCAGCGCGCGTGCCTGTTCGACGATCCATGCAACGGTCGGCCCGTCCATGTTTTCAGCCTGGTCAATCGCGTCGTTTGAAAAACCGCTGGTGAAGGTCTCCGGCAGGATCACCAGATCGGTATTGCCCGCCAGCGGCGCCAGCAGCGCACCGTAATAGTCGCGGTTACCCGCCGGGTCGTGCCAGCGGGTGTCGCCCTGCACCAGGGAGATACGCAGGTCCTGCATTGTCGTCATTGTCCTGTCAGCCATGAAGATAGAACCGCGCTGGCCGCCATGGCGGCGCCGAGCACCGGCACCCACCACTGCAGCCGCGCGATCCAACGATTAACCGGCTGGCGTCGCTCGACATCATCAAGCAACGCCAGATACTCACGGGTATAGCGGCCAAAGCTGCCACGAAACGCCAGACGCCCCTCGTCCACCGACACTCCACGCGCGTGCAAACCGGGTTGAACCACGGAAAGGAACAGATAGCCTTTCACCGCAACCGCAAGCAGGAACACGCCGAACGCCAACAGGAAAACGAGCAAACCTGTGTCCATGGTGGCTATGAGGTCAGAGCGCGCGCAGGCGCTCGATAGCCGCATCCAGCGTCGCATCGTTCTTGGCGAAGCACAGCCGCACCAGACGCTGCCCAGCCGGCGGTGTTTCATAGAACGGCGACAACGGAATCGCGGTGACGCCCTTCTCGATGGTCAGCCAGCGCACGAACTCATGGTCCGGCAGGTCGCTGATCGCCGAATAGTCGACCAGCTGGAAATAACCACCCGGCACCGGCAGCGGCTTCAAACGCGTGCCCAGCAACTGCTCGCGGAAGCGGTCGCGCTTGCTCTGGTAGAACGCACCCAACTCCAGGTGGTGTTCGGGCTCATCGCGGATCATCGCGGCAAAACCGTACTGCGCCGGGCTGTAGGTGGTGAAGGTGTTGTACTGGTGCACCTTGCGGAACTCGGCCGTCATTGCTGGCGGTGCGATGGCGTAGCCGATCTTCCAGCCGGTGCAGTGGTAGGTCTTGCCGAAGCTCGAGATCACGAACGCACGTTCGCGCAGTTCCGGGTAACGCAATGCCGACTCGTGACGCGCACCGTCATAGATGATGTGTTCGTACACTTCATCGGAGATCAGGTAGATGTCAGTGCCACGCAACACATCAGCCAACGCCTGCATGTCGTCGGCAGTCAACATCGCACCGGACGGGTTGTGCGGGGTGTTGACCATCAACATGCGCGTCTTCGGGGTGATGGCCGCGCGCACGCGATCCCAATCCACCGCAAAGGTCTGCGGGTCCAGCGGCACGTGCACAGCGCGCGCACCGGCCAGATCGATCGCCGGCTCATAGCAATCATAGGCCGGGTCCAGCACGATCACTTCCTCACCAGCACGCACCACGGCGTGGATGGCATTGAAGATCGCCTCGGTGCCGCCGGAGGTCACGGTGATCTCGCTGTCCGGGTCGACCTGCGCGCCGTAGCAGTCCAGCGCCTTCTGCGCGATGGCCTGGCGCAGCGGTGCCACGCCGGTCATCGGTGCGTACTGGTTCAAGCCCTCACGCATGGCCTTGGCGGTTTCATCGATCAAGCGCTGCGGGGCGGAAAAGTCCGGAAAGCCCTGGCCAAGATTGACCGCGCCGTGTTCGGCGGCCAGCTGTGACATCACGGTGAAAATGGTGGTGCCCACCTTGGGCAACTTGGTCTGCGGATGCATTGGTAGGTACACGCCGGGGGAGAAAACCCCGAGTGTACGCAAAGCCGACAGTCTCGGCCTCCCAATCAACCACCGGAACCGTGCCCGCGCGCCGCAGGACAGCCGCGGCCCGGCGCTATACTGCGCGCCCCGATGCGCTGCCCAGCCTGCGCCACCTCCCAAGGACGGAAGCGCCCGATCCGATGATTGAAACTGCAAACATCCCGCCGCTGCTCGACGCACGCGGCCTGCGTTTCACCCGCAATGACGATCCGGTATTCGGGCCGCTGGACCTGCATGTGGATGCAGGCGAAGCGCTGTTGGTGCAAGGGAGCAATGGCGCAGGCAAGACCACGCTGTTGCGCGTATTGGCTGGACTGCTGCGCCCGGACGAAGGCCGGATCGAGATTGACGGGCGGCCTGCCAACAGCACTGATCGTTCCCGCTATATCGCCTACCTGAGTCATCTCACCGCACTCAAGCAGGATCTTGGCTGTCTGGAAAACCTGCATTTCCTGTGCGGGCTGCAGGGCCGCCGCGCGCGGCAGATGCCGGGCAACGCCTTGGCCATCGTCGGCCTGGCCGGCTATGAGGACACCTTGGTCCGGCAATTGTCAGCTGGCCAGAAGAAGCGCCTGTCACTGGCCCGGATCTGGCTATCACCGGCACCGATCTGGCTGCTCGACGAGCCTTACGCCAACCTTGATCTGGATGGGATCAACCTGGTCAACCGGATGATTTCCGCGCACCTGCGCGGCGGCGGCGGTGCGCTGGTGACCACCCACGGTGCCTACGCGGCACCACCGGTACGCAATCGCACCCTCACCTTGGCCAGCCAGGCAGCACAGGAGGACGCGGCATGAGCCTGGCCGGTCCGCAGCCAACCCTGCTCTCCGCTGCCCGCGCCCTGCTGGCCCGCGACCTGAAGCTGCTATGGCGTCGCCGCGGCGATGCCGCGCAGCCGATCCTGTTTGCGCTGCTGGTGGTTGCATTGTTCGCACTGGCCTTAGGCGGCGCCCCAAAATTGCTGCAGAGCGTTGCCTCTGCGGTGCTATGGCTGTCGATTCTGCTGGCCGGCCTGCTGTCGCTGGACACCTTGTTCCGTAGCGATGCCGAAGATGGCTCGCTGGAGCAATGGCTGCTGTCGCCGGTGCCGCTGGCCTGGCTGGTCGCAGTGCGGGTGTTCTCGCACTGGTTGACCACCGCGTTTCCACTGGTTCTGGTCAGCCCGTTGCTGGCCGAACTGATGCACCTGCCACGCGAGCAGCTGCCGGTGCTGATCACCGCACTGGCACTTGGCACGCCGTTGTTGAGCCTGCTCGGCGCGGTGGTCGCGGCCTTGACCGTGGGCATGCGCCGCGCCGGCATCCTGCTGGCGCTGCTGGTTCTGCCGCTGTACGTGCCGGTACTGGTGTTCGGCGCCGGCGCGGTGGCGGCAGCGGCGCAGGGCTTTGATGCCAGTGGTGCGCTGCTGATGTTGGCGGCCGGCTTACTGGTCAGCGCGGTGCTCGCCCCACTGACTGCGGCAGCGGCAATCCGCATCGCCAACTCCTGAGCGCAAAACAGCGCTATTCTTGACGCTGACTTCACAAACTGAACCAAGCACATGGCTGAGCGGCCCCACACGGAAGTTCCGAGCGTAGACAAACCTACCTTGCCGCCCCGTCCCGTGGTCGAGCTGCAACGCCGTGGCGAGCTGCGCGTCGAAAAATTTCTTGCAGCCGCTACCGAAGTCTTCAACGAAAAGGGGTATCAAGCCGCGCGACTTGCGGACATCGTCAAACGCGCAGGCGGCTCGATGGCCACCTTGTACCGCGCCTTTGGCGACAAGGAAGGCCTGATCCATGCCTTGATGGAACAGAGCATCAATGATTTCGGCCGCAGCCTGGACACCTTGCTGCAATCGCCGCTGCCGCCTACCGAAGCCTTGGAAGAAGCTGCCAGCCAGATGGCTGAGGAGGTCCTCTCGCCCGCTCGCTTGGCCTGCCATCGCGTGGTTATCTCCGAAGGGATGAACCAACCCGGGCTGCGCGATTGGTTCCATGCCCATGGCGTGGCACCAATGGAAGTGTTGCTCAGCCAGTACTTCGCCCGCGAAACAGCTGCGGGGCGCATGCACATCGAAAACCCCGAACAAGCCGCGCACTTCTTCTACATGGTGGTAATCGGCGGTTTGATCCTGCGCTCGGTCAATGGCCGCGTGGTTGCCAGTGACCTACCCCGTGCGCAGGAGCAGGCTCGTGCGGCCGTACGCCTGTTCATGGCCGGCGCGCTGCCGCGAAGCTGAGCCGATGAGCTGGCCGCGAATCGGCCACGCCCCCAAATCTGCAGCATCTGTCTGTAGACGTGTCTGTGACCAGTCCTTGGCAACGCCAGCAACGCCGCCACGACCACTGGCCCTTGCAACACGTCGCCTGCACCGCCGCCGTTTTCTGCAGCTTCATGGACCTTGCTCCGACGATCGAGGAAGCCGCCCCCAAGCAGCCCTGCCACTCCCCGCCGGTTTTCTGAATTTGCGGTATCTTGCGTTAGTCTGAAAACAGCAACGGTGGTGCAGCCGCACCGCCCAGCCGGTCGGGCCGCTGAACGCGGTCTGGTCATCGTCTTCCTCAGCGAGCGAGCGGATGTTCAAAGGTTTAGTTGGTTGGTTTCACAAGCTGGGCTCACCGCCCTACTTCGACACCTTCGCCGCCCGTTGGTCCACCTGGTGTTATATCGCCGCGCTGCCGCTGTTCGGCTTCGGCCTGTGGCAGGCGCTGGCAGTGGTGCCGGCTGACTACCAGCAAGGCGACAGCTTCCGCATCCTGTACATCCACGTGCCTTCGGCATGGATGAGCCTGTTTGTATTTGGACTGATGGCCTTCTACAGCGCCATCGCACTGATCTGGCGGATCAAGCTCTGCGAGATCCTGGCCATGGCCTGCGCGCCCATCGGCGCTGCATTCACCCTGATCACCCTGCTCACTGGCAGCATCTGGGGCAAGCCGATGTGGGGTACCTGGTGGGATTGGGACCCGCGTCTGACCACCGAGCTCATTCTATTGTTCATGTACCTGGGCGTGATGGGCCTGTACGGCGCCATCGATGACCGCCGCGCCGCCGCCCGCGCCGCCGGCCTGCTGGCCATTGTCGGCGTGGTGATGCTGCCGATCATCCGTTACTCGGTGGTGTGGTGGAACTCGCTGCACCAAGGCCAGACCATCCGCGTGTTCGGCGACTCCAGCATGGACAGCAGCATGATCCTGCCGTTGTGGATCATGGTGCTGGCTACAAAGTTCTGGTTCGTCGGTTCGCTGCTGTCGCGCGCCCGTGCCGACAACCTGCGCCGCGAAGTTGGCAAGGCCTGGCTGCGCGAGAAGCTGGAGAAATCGGCATGACCTATTTCAAATACGTCGCACTGGCCTACGCCGTGTTCTTCATCGTACTGGCCTGGGACTTCATCGTTCCGCGCCTGCAGATCCGCCAGCAATTGCGCGAGGCACGCGCACGCCTCAACCGCGCCAGCCGCACCGCCGCAGCGCCGGCTGACGAGGAACTGAGCCGATGAGCCCGACCCAGCGCCGTCGCCTGTTATGGGTTTTGCTGGCGCTGCTGGTAGCAGGCGCAGCCGTCGCTCTGGTCAGCACCGCCTTGCAACGCAACATCGCCTATCTGTACACGCCGGCCGAGGTCAAAGCTGGCAAGGTCGCCCCGGACGCGCGCTTCCGGCTGGGCGGCATGGTTGCCAAGGGCTCGTTCAAACGCGAACCCGGTGCGCTGCTGGCGCGCTTCGAGGTCACCGACGGCGACGCCATGCTGCCCGTCACCTACGATCGCATCTTGCCCGACCTGTTCCGTGAAGGTCAGGCGGTGGTCGCCACCGGGCGCATGGCCAGCGGCGTGTTTGTCGCCGAAGACGTGCTCGCCAAACACGACGAGACCTATATGCCCAAGGAGCTGGCCGACAAGATGGGCGTGGCGCACGACAAGCATCAGGTCCCGGCCACTACCCCAACTACGGAAACGCCCTGAGTGCTCGGTGAAATCGGACAGGTATTACTGATCCTCGCCCTGCTGGCAGCCCTGCTGCAAAGCGTCCTGCCACTGATCGGCGCCCAGCGCGGCATTCCAGCGCTCACCGCGATCGCACGCCCAGCGGCGATGCTGCAGCTGAGCACGGTGCTGGCCGCCTTCGTGGTGCTGACGATTGCCTTCGTCCGTCAGGATTTCTCGCTGCGCTATGTCGCCGACAACTCCAACTCGCTGCTGCCGATGATCTACCGCTATTCGGCGGTATGGGGAGCGCACGAAGGTTCACTGCTGATGTGGTCCTTGGTACTGGCGCTGTGGACCGCTGCGGTGGCCGCGTTCTCGCGCCAACTGCCGCCCGAGGTGATGGCGCGGGTACTGGCGGTAATGGGCATGATCAGCGTCGGCTTCCTCGCCTTCCTGCTGTTTACCTCCAATCCGTTCGCGCGCCTGCTGCCGGCACCAAGCGAAGGCCACGATCTCAACCCGCTGTTGCAGGACCCGGGGCTGATCATTCACCCGCCCCTGCTGTATCTGGGCTACGTCGGCTTCGCGGTGCCGTTCGCCTTCGCCATTGCAGCCTTGATTGACGGTCGCATCGACGTGCGCTGGCTGCGCTGGACCCGGCCGTGGACCAATGCAGCCTGGGGCTTTCTGACCATCGGTATCGCGCTCGGCAGCTGGTGGGCGTATTACGAGCTCGGCTGGGGCGGCTGGTGGTTCTGGGACCCGGTGGAGAACGCCAGCTTCATGCCATGGCTGGTTGGCGCAGCCCTGCTGCACTCGCAAGCGGCCACCGAAAAACGCGGTGTGTTTGTCGGCTGGACCCTGCTGCTTGCGATCGCCGCGTTTGCGCTGTCCCTGCTCGGCACTTTCCTGGTGCGCTCGGGCGTGCTGACCAGCGTGCATTCGTTTGCCGCTGACCCTTCGCGCGGCCTGTTCATCCTGATCTTCCTCGGCATCGTGGTCGGCGGCTCGCTGCTGCTCTATGCGATACGTGCGCCCGGCATCGGCGGCAACAGCGCCGATCCGCGCCGCGCTTTTGCGCTCAACTCGCGCGAAAGTCTGCTGCTGGCCAACAACCTGCTGCTCAGCTGCGCCTGTGCCATGGTGCTGCTCGGCACCTTGTATCCGTTGCTGGCCGATGCGCTGGATCTGGGCAAGGTCTCTGTGGGCCCGCCTTACTTCGGCACGCTGTTCGTTCTGCTGATGGCACCGATGATCGTGCTGTTGCCGTTTGGCCCGCTCAGTCGCTGGCAGCGCGAGCAAGGCCTGCGCACGCTGGCACTGCTGGCACCGTGGGCTGGTTTGGCGGTGGTACTGGGCATCATCGGCTGGTGGATGGCACCGCAGGGCAAATTCAAGACCGGCATCGGTATTGCTGGTGCTGCATGGGTCGCTGGCGGCACCGGCTATTACCTGTGGACGCGGCTGCGCAAGAGCGGCCGGCTCAATGCCGAAACCTGGGGCATGCTGATCGCCCACTTCGGCGTCGCTGTGTTCCTGGTCGGTGCGCTGCTGGTGGAAGCCCTGCATGTGCAGCATGAAGTCGCGCTGGCACCGGGCAAATCCATCGACGCTGGCGGCTACACGCTGCTGTTCGAAGGTGTGGATGCTACCGACGGCCCCAACTATCACTCCGACCGCGGCCACCTGCAGGTATTGCGCGGGGACACTCTGATTACCCGCCTGCACCCGGAAAAGCGCATGTATGCCAGCGGCGGCCAGCCGATGACCGAAGCCGGCATTCACCCCGCCCTGGGTGGCGATATCTACGTTGCACTGGGAGAATCACTGGGCAACGGCTCCTGGGCCGTGCGCGTACAGATCAAACCTTTTGTCCGCTGGATCTGGCTTGGTGCGGCGCTGATGGCGCTGGGCGGTTTCATTACCGCCGTCGACCGCCGTTTCCGCCGGCTGCCTGAGAAATCGAAATGACTAATCCATCACCCGAATCCAAACCCAAGCATCGCTTGCCGCCGGTCGCCATCGTCCTTGGCGCGCTGTTCTTCCTCGGCCTGATGGGCTTGATGCTGTATGGCGTGAGCCGCTCCGGCAAGCCCGATCGCGACAGCCTGCCGTCCGCATTGATCGGCAAACCTGCCCCGGAATTCTCCTTGCCGGTGTTGCATGACCCCAGCGTGCACGTCACCGACAAGCAGCTGCGTGGCGCCCCCTATCTGCTCAACGTCTGGGGCAGCTGGTGCCCAACCTGTCGCGACGAACACCCAATCCTCACCCGCTTCGCCGAGACCAAACGCGTGCGGGTGATCGGCTACAACTGGAAGGACGAACCCAGCGAAGCACTGCGCTGGTTGGAGCAGCTGGGCAATCCCTACATGGTGGTGTTGGCCGACCAGGAAGGCCGCACCGCACTGGACTGGGGCATCGCCGCCGCGCCGGAGACGTTCCTGGTCGATGGCAGCGGTATCGTGCGCTGGAAGTACAGCGGCGCCATCACCCAACAGGTCATGGACGAACAGCTGATTCCGGCACTGGAGAAGGTGGAAGCCGCCGCCGGTGGCAAACACGGCGCGCCGGATCTGGGAGCCGCCCGATGAAAGCCTGGGCTGGTGTGTTGCTGTGGATGTGCCTGGCTTTCAGTGCCAGCGCACAGCCTGCCGGCGACCCCAGTCCACTGCAGTACCGCGACCGCACCGAGGAAGTGCGCTTCCACACACTGACCGCCGAACTGCGCTGCGTGCAATGCCAGAACCAATCGCTGGCCGACTCCGACGCCCAGATCGCCCACGACCTGCGCCGCGAAGTACTCAAGCTGATGCACGAAGGCCGCAGCGACACCGAGATCAAGCAATTCCTGGTCGACCGCTACGGCGAGTTCGTGCTGTACCGCCCGCAGCTGGAAGCCGGCACCGCCCTGCTCTGGTTTGGTCCGGGCCTGCTGTTGCTGGCCGGCGGCGTGTTGTTGATTGTGTACGTGCGGCGGCGTGGCCGCGCCGTTCCCGTTGCCGGCAATGACGACACCAGTCAGGAAGAACGCGAATGGTAAATGCCGGGTTCCTGCCTGGTGCTGCAGTGCTGGCGATAGTGGCCACCGGCATCACCTTGTGGCCGTTGTGGCGCGCCGGCAAACGACGGATCTGGGGCAGCCTGGTTGCGCTGTCGCTGGTCGCCACGCTGGGCCTGTACCAGTTGCTGGGCACCCCGGCAGCGATGCAGCCGCAACCTGAAGCCGCAGCAGCACCGCAGACCATCGAGGAAGGCATCGCCCAGTTGCAGGACGCCTTGAAGCAGAACCCGGAGCGCGTCGACGGCTGGGTGCTGCTGGCCCGCTCGCAATTGGAGATCGGCAAGGTTGCCGATGCCGCTGCAGCCTACGAACGTGCCGCACAACTGGCACCGGACGAGCCGGGCCTGCTGCTCGAAGCCGCACAGACCCGCGCCCAAGCTGACCCCAAGTTCCTGTTCGACGCCACCGCGCAACAGTGGCTAGCCCGCGCCCGCCAGATCGCACCGGACAACGAGCGCGTGATCTGGCTAACCGGCATCGTCCAACGCCAACAAGGACAGAACGAACAAGCCGCGCAGACCTGGGAAAGCCTGCTGTCCCGATTGGAGCCCGCAGCCGCCACCGCACTGCAAGCACAGATCGATATCGCCCGTGGCAAGACGCCGAGCACCACTGCTGGCAGCGCCCCGGCAACGGCATCGCCCAGCAGCTCAGGCATCACCGTAACGGTGACGCTGGCACCGGCCTTGGCCGCACGCGCAGCCTCCGGCAAGGAGACCGTGTTCGTCATCGCCCGTATCCCCGGTGGTCCGCCGATGCCGGTTGCGGTCGAACGCCACCCGGCACAGTCAGCGCCATTGACCGTCACCCTCGACGATGGCGACAGCCCAATGCCCACGCAGAAGCTGTCCGACCTGCAGGAAGTGGAAGTCTTCGCCCGCCTGTCCGCCAGTGGCAACGCAATGCGCGGACAAGACGACGTGGAATCACTTGCGGTGAGGGTGAAGCTACCAGCAAACGCTCCGCTGGATCTGCAGATCGGCAGCAAGCCCTGAGACATCAGGCCTGGATGCCTTGACCGAGAGCAACTCCAAACCCCGGCCATGGCAGCGCGCCACCGCCATGCATCGCTCACTGCAGCCGACGCTGAGATGCCTGGCTGGCCTTGCCCTACTGGGAATGCTGCTCCCCCTACAGCGGGCCTGGTTTCCTGGTGATGACGGCTTGGCTTGGGCGCTGGACCTGTTCGCCCATTGGCAACCTTGGTACGCCGTGGCATGGGCCTTGAGCTGCTATCTGATCGGTATCAGCGAGCGGCGTTGGCTGTGGGCACTGCCACTTGCCGCACTGCCGTGGCTGACCGCAAGCCGTCCAGCCACGGAAACCCTGCACCCTACCGAGCTGGTAGTCGTGGTCGCCAACGTCAACATCCACCAACGCGACCCTCATCGTCTACTGGACTGGTTGCGCACCCACCCTGCCAACATCGTCGTACTGACCGAGCTCTCACCCGCCTATGCCGAGCAACTGGCTGCATCAGCGAACGGCGGCTTCCCTCACGCAGCAATGCACCCTCAAGCCTCTCCGCCCGGACTCGGAATCCTGTCCGACCGGCCCCTGCACGATCGACACCTTCACACCGATGCGCTCGGCGCCCTGCACCTGGAAACACGAATCGATCTGCAGGGCCAATCGGTACGCCTCATCGCAGTGCATCCCAAGCCGCCGATGGCGGTGCGCAAGTTCCGTGCTCGCGATCGCTTGCTGCGCGAGCTTGGACAGTCCTCCAGCCAAGCACTTATTGTTGCGGGCGACCTCAACGCAACACCATGGTCCAGCGCCTTGTACGTAGCCCAACGGCACCGGCTGCTGCGCATCACCGGCAGCGCCCCGACCTATCCCAGCGAAGGTGCCGGGCTGATCGGCGTAGGCATCGATCATGTGCTGGTTTCTTCGCAACTGGCCGGCACCTTCCATCAGCGCGGTCCCCACATCGGCTCCGACCATCTGCCGGTGCGCGCAGGGCTGAGTTGGCATGCGCCCCCAGGCCGCTCTGCTGCCGCGCCCCCAACCGCATTACCGTAATAGCGTGATAACCACTGGTTATCATCCATGCGAAGATGCGCCCGGCATCCCCGTTAAAATTGGCAGATGACTGAATTCATTCCTGATGGCAGCCGTTTCCACGCGCTGTCCTCGCCGTTCCCGATGAAGCGCGGCGGCAGCCTGATCGGCGCCCATGTCGCCTACGAAACCTGGGGCAGCCTGGCCGCCGATGCCAGCAACGCCATCCTGATCGTCACCGGCCTGTCGCCCGACGCACACGCCGCCAGCAATGCCGACAACCCGGCCACGGGCTGGTGGGAGCCGATGCTTGGTCCCGGCAAACCGATTGATACCGACCGGTGGTTCGTCATCTGCGTCAACTCACTGGGCAGCTGCAAGGGCTCCACAGGCCCGGCATCGCTGGACCCGGCCACCGGTAAGACCTACAGACTGTCCTTCCCCGAGCTGTCGATTGAAGACGTGGCCAACGCCGCCGCCGAAGTGGTAAGCGCACTCGGCATCAAGCAACTGGCCTGCCTGATCGGCAACTCGATGGGCGGTATGACTGCGCTGGCGGTGTTGTTGCAGCACCCAGGCATCGCCCGCAGCCATATCAACATCTCCGGCAGCGCCCGCGCCCTGCCGTTCTCGATCGCCATCCGCTCGCTGCAGCGCGAGGCAATCCGGCTCGATCCAGCATGGAACAACGGCGACTACGACGAACAGCATTACCCCGAGTCGGGCATGCGCATGGCGCGCAAACTCGGCGTCATCACCTATCGTTCGGCGCTGGAATGGGACGGCCGCTTCGGCCGCGTGCGGCTGGACTCGGACCAGACCGACGAAGATCCGTTCGGCCTCGAGTTCCAGGTGGAGAGCTATCTGGAAGGCCACGCGCGTCGTTTCGTGCGTCACTTCGACCCCAACTGCTATCTCTACCTCGGCCGTTCCATGGACTGGTTCGATCTGGCCGAACACGCCGATGGCGATGTACTGGCCGGCTTGGCGAAGATCCGCGTTGAACGTGCGCTCGCCATCGGCGCCAATACCGACATCCTGTTCCCGGTGGAACAGCAGCAGCAGATCGCCGACGGCCTGCGCGCTGGCGGTGCGGACACCCAGTTCATCGGCATGGATTCGCCGCAGGGCCATGACGCCTTCCTGGTGGACTACGACCGCTTCGGCCCCGCCGTAGCGCAGTTCCTGCAGACACTGCCGACAGCCGCTTAAACACCGCGCCGACCTTGAATGCAGGTGGCCGCTGATGGCTGCCTGCACGGCGCACGCAGCACGCTGAAGCCTCCGACCACTGGAGGCCAACCATGTCGCGTTTGCTCCTGCTTATGCTGTTCTTCCTGTGCAGCGCGTTCAAGGCAGCGCTCGCTGCCGCGCCACCGTTGATGTTGGCCAGCAGCTGGCAGGATGGACCAGATGTATCGCTGTATCTGGTCAGCGAGAAGCTCGATGGCGTGCGTGCGCGCTGGGACGGCCAAGCACTCTGGACCCGCGCCGGCCACCGTATCGCGGCACCCGCTTGGTTTACCCAAGGCTGGCCCAAGCAGCTGATCGACGGTGAGTTGTGGATGGCACGTGGTCAGTTTGAAGCCACCAGTGCGCTGATCCGCAGAACCCCGGTCGACGAGGCGCAGTGGCGTAAGCTGCGCTTCATGGCCTTCGATCTGCCCAGCGTCACAGGCGGCTTTGCCCGGCGCCAAGACCAACTGAGCCGGATAGTCGCCAATCAGCCAAATCCCTATCTCTTCGCCATAGAACAACGCCGCCTGCCCGATACAGAAAGCCTGCATCGCCACCTTCGCAGCATCGTCCAGGCTGGTGGCGAGGGACTGATGCTTCATCACCAAGACAATCGTTACAGCGACGGCCGCAGCACCGGCCTGTTCAAACTCAAGCTGCATGACGATGCCGAAGCGCGCGTGATCGGCTATGTCCCCGGCAAGGGAAAATACAGCGGCATGGTTGGCGCGTTGTTGATGCGCAGCGACAGCGGCGCACAGTTTCGCATCGGTAGCGGCCTGAGTGATGCACAGCGGGCCCATCCACCCGCAATCGGTAGTCAAGTGACCTACCGTTACAACGGCCTGACCGTACACGGACTGCCACGCTTTCCGCGCTTCCTGCGGGTTCGTGACGAGCCCTGATCAATGCATGCCCCCATTTGTAGGAGCGGCGTAAGCCGCGAAGCTGATACATCATCAGATGGCACAGGCTCCCAGGCCCTCAGCAATGCCAGCTTCGCGGCTCGCACCGCTCCCACAAAAACAGCCCATGTGCAGAAAAGTGGCTTCACAGCCACTCACGTTTGCGCTGCAATAGCGGCAACAAACAGGGGCAAGCTCAATGCGCTATCAAGGTCGACTGCAGGATTGGAACGATGACAAGGGTTTCGGGTTCGTGGTTCCGAACGGCGGTGGTGACCGCGCCTTCGTCCATATCAAGGCCTTCGAACAGCGCACGCAGCGGCCCGCTAACGGCATGCTGATCAACTATGCATTACGCAAGGACGACCGTGGCCGCCTCAACGCCATCGCGGTGCGTTCGGCGAGCGCTGCCAAAAGCGTGGCTTCCAAATCAAAGCGCGCCCCACTTACCGCCCGCTTGCCGCATGTACTGCTGGGCATATGCGCCCTGCTCTGCGTACTCGGATTGTGGATTGCCAAGCTGGTACCTGACTGGACCTTGCCGGTGATAGCCGGCATGAGCGTCGTTGCACTGGGCTTCTATCTCTACGACAAGGGCGCAGCGGCCCGTGGTGAACAGCGCACCCCGGAGAACACCTTGCACCTGATCTCACTGCTCGGCGGCTGGCCGGGCGCACTGATCGGCCAAGGCCTGTTCCGCCACAAAACCAGCAAGTCCAGCTTCCAGCTCGTGTTCTGGCTGACGGTTGTGCTCAATATCGCCGCAATCTGGTTGCTTGCCAGCGGAGAACTGAGCCTTCCTCGGTAAACCGAGCCCCTTGGCATCTACGTAGCCAGGATAAGCGCAGCGCGCCCGGCTGGTTGGCAGGCGACCGGAAAATCACCTGAGCCTCACATCCCGGAGGCGCAACGCTTACCGGGCTGCGCCGCTGCAAATCACACCAATGGGATTGCACTGCTTTCAGCGTTACAGCTCCCCGGCACACAACGGAGCAGGTGCCGGTCGCTTATCATCTGCCTTCCCAAGCTCCAGCACGGCATCATGGATCGAGCCCGTACGCAGCCCGCACTGCGCCTCGTTTGTTTGCAGCGTCTCGTCTTCTGCGCTTTCCTGCTCAGTGCGATTCCTGCTGCGCTGGCGCAAACCGCGCGCAAGCCTTCGCCTTACGAGGCCCGACAAGGTACAGCAGCAGTTGCCACCGACAGTGCGCAAACCCCGGCGCATCTGTCGCGCATTGGTAGCCGTGATGACTTCATGCGTCTGGCGCGGGTCTACAACCCCGGCACGCCGTTAGAAATGCCGCATCTGATCTTCACCATCGATCGACGCGACCCGGCCCGCATCTACTACGTCAATACGCCGCGCCATGAGCTGCACGAGAACTTCGTGCGCCGCGAGCGGCTTCTGCCGCAGCTGGACAAGACCACCCTGAACGCGCAATACAAAGACCCGCAGCGGCGCTTCCTGTTCGGCACCGTCAGCTGGCAGCGCGATCTGCCGGGCTATACCTATGAATTCTGGGAAGGCGACCAACTGACACCGGCCCTGCTCAGGCAGACCGAACAGCTGGTGCGCGGATCGTTCTACGAGCCAATCCGCTTCAAGACCAACTCCACCCTGCACGAACAAACCGCGCGCACGGCTGGTTTGCCCTTCGTCACCCAGGAAGCCTTGCTGCGTGAGCAGTCCTTCCTGCCGTTGAACACGGGTACCGCACAGGGCCGTCTGCGCGTCATCCGCTCGGTCGAGCAGGCAAGCGATCTATCGCCGCAGGACATCGTAGTGCTGGATGAAGTGCCGATCTCGCTGCCACCGGTAGCTGGCCTTGTCACCCAGCGCCCTTCGACACTGCTGTCGCACGTGAATCTGCTGGCCAAGGGTTGGCGTATCCCCAACGTCTATGTCCGCGACGCGCAGGCCGCATTGCGCGTATACGACGGACAGTGGATCGAGCTGGAAGTCACCAACAACAATTACAAGGTGCGGCCTGCCCTTCGCCCGGCCAGCGGGCCCTCCAGAACCACACAGGTCACCGTGCGCAATCTGCCGCGACCCGACGTATCGGTAACCGCACTGAAGCCACTTTCGTCACTTCGTGCCAGGGATAGCAGTCACTGTGGGGTCAAGGCAGCAAATCTAGGTACGTTAAAATCCGCACTGCCGCCGTCTGCGCGGGTCCCGGACGGATTCTGCGTCCCCTTCTCGTACTACCAATCGGCGATGCAGAAACTGCGCATCAATGAGCGGCTGGCCGCGTTGCAGCGGCAACCCAGCTTTGCCAGCGATGCCAAGACCCGCCGTGACGCACTCAGCGCGCTGCGGGCTGAGATCAGCAGCGCAGCGCCGGACCCGGCGTTGGTCCGCAGCCTGCAGTCGCAGTGGCAGAACCAATTGCAGGGACGCGGCGTGTTCGTACGCAGCTCTTCCAACTCGGAAGACCTGCCGAATTTCAGCGGTGCCGGCCTGTATACGACCGTGCCCAACGTGATCGATGCCGAGGCGCTGCTGCGTGCGGTGCGGACAGTGTGGGCGTCGGTTTACAACTTCGAGGCCTACGAAGCACGCCGCGCCGCCGGCCTTGGCCAGGATGCGGTAGCGATGGCGGTACTGGTGCAGCTGGCGGCGCCGTCGGACAGTTCCGGAGTGATGATCACCCGCGACCCGTTTGATGCAGCACGTCGCCATATCACTTACATTTCGGCCAAGCGCGGCCTCGGCATCCGCGTAGTGGAAGGCAAGCGGCAAGCCGAACAGGTGATGTACTCAAACTGGTCCAAGGCCGTGCAGGTCCTCAGCCGCTCAGCCGAAGACACCCAGTTGGTCGCCAATGCCAGCGGCGGTGTGCGCGAGGTGCCGCTGACCGGCTCTCGCCAAGTGTTGACCGACGCCTTGATCGCCAGGCTGGCAGCAGTTGGCAGCCGAACAAAACAGGCGCTGGGCGGTGTCGATCAGGACATCGAGTGGGCAGTTGTTGGCGATGACATACTCATCCTGCAATCGCGGCCCTATGTGGACGGAAGCGCTCGCTGAAGAGCCGCCGATGCCCGGCATTGCCACCGCCTTGTATCAGCCGATCCAGGAGTATCCATGGACAAGATCGATCTCAAGCGTCAGTTGAAGCAGCTCTACCAACCTTCGGCCAAGGTCGTCGACGAGGTCGATGTGCCGGTATTCAACTTCTTGATGATTGATGGCGCAGGCAATCCAAACCTCTCGCCTGACTACAAGAACGCTGTGGAAGCGCTGTTCTCTACTGCCTACACCATCAAGTTCGCGCTCAAGAAATCCGAACGGCTGGACTACGCCGTAATGCCGCTGGAGGGATTGTGGTGGGCCGATGACATGGCGACCTTCCAACGCGATGAGAAGCAGCATTGGCAGTGGACCATGATGATCATGCAGCCGCCGGAAGTGTGCGAGAAGGACGTGGAATCCGCGATCGTCAACTTGCAGAAGAAGTCGCTTGCCGCCCTGTCAAAGCTGCGTTTCGAGAGTTTTCATGAAGGACGCTGCGCGCAGATCCTGCATATCGGCCCCTTCGCCGACGAAGGCCCGACGATCGAGCGCGTGCATACCTTCATCGGCGAACGATCCGCATTGCGCGGCAAGCACCATGAGATCTACCTGACCGACATCAGAAGGGCTGCACCGGAGAAGTGGAAAACCATCATCCGCCAGCCCATGCAGTGAGCCTTAATGATGACCAACCCGACCAACACTCCGCATAGCAGGAATCCATCATGACTTTCTGGCTGGTCGCAGCAGCAGTCAGCATCGGCATTGGCTTGGCAGCCGGCGCCATGTGCCGGCGCACTTGGCTTGCAGTGCTGTTTGCCGCCGTGCTCGGCGGCCTGCTCGCGCCCTATCTTGGTTTGCGCTTTGTCTGGGATGTAACTGGCCATCACGATGCGCAGGATGGCCTGGCCTTCCTGTTCGGACCGATGGTTACCGTGCCGGTAGCCAGCATCGTCGCCTACGGCTTCAAACTCTGGCGTGGCAACAAAGCTCGCTGAAGGCACGCGATTTCCCGCCGCAGCCTTGATTGCATCGAAGCCGGCAGACCCGGCTCCGTGCAGGCTACTGCAGGCTCAACCGCCCCTGCTGCAGCCGGTACTCACGCTGCACCACACCTTCCGGCAGTCGGTCATGGGTGATCATCAACAGGCTGCGCTGGCCCAGCGCCGCTGCCAGATCGAGCAGCAAGGCATGCGCGGTATCCACGTCCAAGCCTTCGGTCGGCTCATCCAGCACCATGATCGGTGCGTTGCGCAACAAGGCACGCGCCAAGGCCAAACGCCGCGCCTGACCCGCCGACATGGTGGCACCGTTCTCGCCTACCCACGCCCCCAGCCCACCTTGTTGCTGCGCCCAATCGCTCAAGCGCACCTGCGCCAGCACCACCCACAGTGCTTCATCGCTGGCTTGTGGATCACCCAGCCGTAGATTCTCGGCGATGCTGCCAGCGAACACCGGCGCGCCCTGCGGCAACCAGGCAATCTGCCGGTACCAATCGTCCTGGGCGAACTCACGCAGATCGACGCCACCGAAGCGCACTGCTCCTTGCTGCGGGTCCCATAGCCGCAGCAGCAACGCGGACAGGGTGGTCTTTCCGCAGCCGCTGTCGCCACGAATGGCGATGCGATCACCCGGTGCCAGTTGCAGATCCACGCCATCCAGCAAACGCCGCGTCTCGCCAGGCCAGGCGAACACCACCTGTTCGAACGCAACCGCAGCCGCGCCGACTGGCATCGCGCGCGGCTGCGCAGACTCTCGCACGGCCGGCGGCTGATCGACAATCTGCCGCAGACGCTTGCCGGCCACCCGAGCCGACTGCAGGGCCTGCCAGGCGATGCCACTGCCCGCTGCGACTTCCAGCAGCGCCACGGTCAGGAACACCAGCGTTGCGGCGAATGGCGCTTCCACCTTGCCAGCCTGGAACGCCGTCAACGCCAGCCACAGCATCGCCAACAGGCCGAGCCCAGCCAGTGTCGAATGCAACACGTTGCCACCGATCAGACGGCCACGACGGCGTTGATCGCTGCGCGCCAACTGCTGCGCTGCTGCATCCACACGCAACACCCAGTCATCGCGGGCACCCAAGGCGGTGAGATCAGCTGCGCCCTCCAAGCCTTCAAACGCCAAGGTGCGCAGACTGGCGCGCTGTTGCGCGCGCTCGGCCTCGACCGCGTCGCCGCGACGCACCGCGAACACCGGCACGCCAATGCCCACCAATACAGCAAGCATCAGCAACAGCAACGCCGCTGGCCAATAGATCAGCGCCGCTCCCGCAACCGTTGCCAGTGCGATACCCGCCAAGGCCAACAAGGGGCTGATGGCACGCACCATCAAACCGTCGACTTCGCCGATATCGGTGATCAGCCGCGCCAACAGCTCGCCGGTACGGCTGCTGCCCAGCCGCGCCGGCGCCAATGGCAGTGCGCGCTGGAAGAACCACACGCGCAGGTCACGGGCAATCCGCAGGGTCGCGTCGTGGCCGACCAGCTTTTCGAAATAGCGCGACGCGATGCGCGCCATCGTCAACCCGCGGATGCCTGCCGAAGGGGAGAAAAAATTGAAGGTACTGCCCATACCCAAGGCACCGGCCAGCGCCGCGGCGGTAAGAAAGCCACCGGACAAGCCCAACAAACCAACACCGGCAACCATCGTGGTGAACAGCAGCAGTGTCGCCAGCGCCAGCCGCCAGCGATGCCGCTTGAATACATCGCGCATCGTCTGCGGGCTCATGCGCGCTCTCCCTGCACTTCAGCCTGCACGCAATCCTGCAGATCGATGACCTTGTCAGCCCAACGCATCGCCGCCTCGCTGTGAGTGGCCATCAGCACGGTGCGGCCACGGGTATGTGCGGCCAGCGCCTGCAATAGATCCGCTTCGGTCTGCGGGTCGAGAAATGCCGTGGGCTCGTCCAGCAGGAACAGATCCGGCTCCAGCAGCAACAGCCGCGCCAGCCCTATACGCCGCGCCTCGCCTCCGGACAGGCCGAATCCACGTTCGCCGATCACGGTGTTCAAGCCCAGCGGCAGATCCTTGGCGAAACGCATCACCTGTGCGACTTCAGCCACCGCCTGCAGCCGCGCAGCACTCACTGCGGGATCGGCCATGCGCAGGTTGTCGGCAATCGAACCGTGGAACAGGTAGGGGCGCTGGCCGGCGTAAGCGATGCGCACACCGTCGCGGACCACGATGCGGCCTTCGCGCGGCGGCAGCCAGCCGGCCAGGGCTTCCAGCAAGGTACTCTTGCCGCTGCCACTGGGACCGATAAGAGCCAGGCGCTGACCGTCGCCGATCTCCAGCGAGAAGTCCTTCAACACGTCATGGGCAGCACCTTGCGGGCGCAGCACGACATTGCGCACCGAGACCAGGGGCGCATGCAGCTGTGCCGGTTCCGGCGCTACCAGGGACGCAGCGACGGAAGTCGCCGCAGCAGCATCCTGATCGTCAGCCAGCAGGCGCTCGACTTCGGCCGCTGCCGCCAACGCATTGGCACGGTCGTGGTAATGCGCAGCCAGGCGCCGCAATGGCGCATAGAACTCCGGTGCCAACAGCAGGCAGAACATACCGGTGCCCAGCGTCGGCACCACCGAATGCAGCGACATCAGGCCCAGATAGCTCAACCCCAGGTACAGCGCCACCATCGCCACGCTGACCGAGGCGAAGAATTCCAACACGGTCGAGGACAGGAAGGCGATACGCAGCACCTTCATGGTGCGCTCGCGCACGCCATCAGCGGCGGCGGCAATCCCTTCCAGCTCGGCTTCACCGCGCCCGTACAGGCGCAACAGGCCAAGGCCCTTGATGCGATCGGCAAAGTGACCGCTCATGCGCGCCAGCTCGCCCAGCTGTGCCCGACCGGCGGCCTCGGCCCCCCAGCCCACCAGCATCATGAAGAAAGGCACCAGCGGCGCGGTGAAGAGGAAGATCAGCGCCACCACCCAGTCCACATAGGCCACGGCGGCGGCAATCAGCAGCGGCACCACCACCACTTCCACCCGCACCGGCTGGAATCCGGCGTAATAGCCCTCGATCGCGTCGCCATGTGACAGCAGAAGCTCGCCCAGCTCGCCAGTGCGCTGACGCCGCAGCCACAGCGGCCCACGCGCCATCAAACGCCGATACACCTGCTCTCGCAGGGCCAGCTTGGCGCTGTCGGCCACCTTGCCGGCGGCGGTCTGGGCGACCCCGCCCAGCAGACTGCGCAGCACCAGCACGGCCGCCAATATCCAGAAACCGTGAATTACCTGTACCCAATTCAGCCGTTCCACGACTATGCTCTGGATCAGCCAGGCAATGGCGCCAGCCTGCACGATCAGCAGCGCACCTGAAGTACAGACGGCCACGGCCGCCAAACGCTGCTGCGACCGGGCTCCGGACGCCAGAGCCGCCAGCCACTGCTGCTGTACGCGGCGTTGCTGTTGCACCGCGTTGGAATGTGGAACTTCGCTCAAGACTGACAACTCAGGTGAAGGAGAACCAGGTGATTGTAAGCAAGCCGTACCCAGCCTGCCGGCCCTGCACGATCGGCGTTGGACAGCCAGCCCACATTGATCCAGATCAAGGCATTGGCAGGCCTGAACGGGGAGTATCGCTGCCATAGAACCCCTCCCAGCCACTCCATGACGCCCAATTCCCACGAGGTAGCCAGGCCATGATCGACTCAACAGTCGTAGAACTGTCACGTCTACAGTTCGCGCTGACCGCGATGTACCACTTCATTTTCGTCCCGCTCACGCTGGGGCTCTCTTTCATGATCGCGATCATGGAGAGCGTCTATGTGATGACCGGCAAGGATGTCTGGCGCCGCATGACCCTGTTCTGGGGCGTGCTGTTCGGCATCAACTTCGCCATGGGTGTGGGTACCGGCATCGTGATGGAGTTCCAGTTCGGCATGAACTGGTCCTATTACAGCCACTATGTGGGTGACATCTTCGGCGCACCGCTGGCCATTGAAGGCCTGATGGCGTTCTTCCTGGAAGCGACCTTCATCGGTCTGTTCTTCTTCGGCTGGGGCCGCCTGTCCAAGGTGCAGCACTTGACCGTGACCTGGCTGATGGCGCTGGGCACCAACCTGTCGGCACTGTGGATCCTGATCGCCAACGGCTGGATGCAGTACCCGGTGGGTGCGGTGTTCAACCCGGAAACGATGCGCATGGAAGTGGTGGATTTCGCCGCCGTGCTGCTGAACCCGGTTGCCCAGGCCAAGTTCGTGCACACCGTCTCCGCCGGTTATGTGGCAGGTGCGATGTTCGTGATGTCGATCTCGGCCTTCTTCATGCTGCGTGGCAAGCACCGTGACATTGCCCGCCGCTCGTTCGCTGTGGCCTCGGCATTCGGCCTGCTGGCGTCCATCTCCGTCGCTGTGCTGGGTGATGAATCCGGTTACGCCACGGCAGAAAACCAGAAGATGAAGCTGGCCGCCATCGAAGGCATGTGGCACACCCACCCGGCACCGGCACCGTTCACTGCATTCGGCATCCCGAACCAGCAGGAACAGCGCAACGACTTCGAAGTCCAGATTCCATATGTGATGGGCCTGATCGCCACCCGTTCGCTGGATGAAGAGATCCCGGGCATCCTGGACCTGGTCAAGCAGGCCGAAGGTCGCGTCAAGGGCGGCCAGATTGCCTACGCCGCGCTTGAGCGCATCCGCGCCGACAAGAACGACGTGGAAGCCCGCGAGGTCTTCGACCGCCATTGGCAGGATCTGGGTCACGGCCTGCTGCTGAAGCGTTACCGCGACGACATCGAGAACGCCACCCCTGAGCAGATTGCACAGGCTGCGCTGGATACGGTGCCGACGGTTGGCCCGCTGTTCTGGACCTTCCGCGTCATGGTCGGCCTGGGCATCTACATGATTGGCTTCTTCGCCCTGGCCTTCTACTACTCCTGCCGCAACAACTTCGAGCACAAGCGCACCTTCCTGCGGGTTGCCCTGTGGTCGCTGCCGGCACCGTGGATCGCCATCGAATGCGGCTGGTTCATCGCCGAGTACGGCCGTCAGCCGTGGGCCGTTGATGGCGTGCTGCCGACCTTCTATGCAGCTTCCGGCCTGGCCGTCTACGAAATCCTGGCAACGCTGGTCGGCTTCACCGCGCTGTACACGGTGCTGCTGGTGATCGAAGTCAAGCTGATGCTCAAGGCCATCCGCAAGGGCCCGGACGAAATCCTGCCTTCGCTGCAGCAGTCGGCCGTCGCAACCAACCACGCCAATGCCTCTGGCAACGGCCAGGCATAAGGCAGGAGAACACTCATGGAATTCATTCTTCTGGACTACACGACGCTACGCGTGATCTGGTGGTTGCTGCTGGGCATCCTGCTGATCGGCTTCGCGGTAATGGACGGCTTCGACCTTGGCGTTGGCACCCTGCTGCCGTTCGTGGCCAAGACCGATGAAGAGCGCCGTTTGGTGATCAACACCATCGGCCCGGTATGGGAAGGCAACCAGGTGTGGCTGGTGCTCGGTGGCGGCGCGATCTTCGCCGCCTGGCCACCGCTGTATGCGGTGAGCTTCTCCGGCTTCTACCTGGCGATGTTCCTGATCCTGTTCGCACTGATCCTGCGCCCGGTCGGTTTCAAGTACCGCAGCAAGATGCCGACCCAACGCTGGCGCAACAACTGGGACAAGGCGCTGTTTGTCGGCGGGTTCATCCCGGCGCTGATCATGGGCGTGGCGGTTGGCAACGTACTGCTGGGTGTGCCGTACCACTTCGACGACACCCAGCGCGTGTTCTACACCGGCAACCTGCTCGGCCTGTTGACCCCGTTTGCGCTGCTGGCTGGTCTGGTCAGCGTGGCGATGCTCGTGTCGCACGGTGCGGCAATGCTGGTGCTGAAGACCAATGGTCCTGTCGCTGAGCGTTCGGCAAAGATCGGCAGCATCGCCGCCATTGCATCGTTCGTACTGTTCGCACTTGCTGGTGCCTGGGTTGCCTTCGGCCTGCCGGGTTATCAGATCACCTCGCAGATCGTGACCGATGGCGCCAGCAATCCGCTGCTGAAGACGGCTGAGTTGTCCCCGGCCGGTGGCTGGCTGCACAACTACAGCACCATGCCGGCCACGATCCTGGCGCCGGTGGTTGGCCTGCTGGGCGCATTGGCCAGCGCGGTGCTGCTGCGCAAGCGTCGTGGTGGTCTGGCCTTCCTCGCCTCGGGTGCCTCCATCGCCGGCATCATCCTCACCGTTGGCTTTGCGATCTTCCCGTTCCTGCTGCCCTCCTCCACCAGCCCGGTCTCCAGCCTGACGGTGTGGGACGCCTCCTCCAGCCACCTGACGCTGTGGGTGATGCTGCTGGCCACCGTGATCTTTCTGCCACTCATCATCGCTTACACCACCTGGGTGTACCGCGTCATGAAGGGCAAGACCACGCTTGAAGAGATGGGTGAAAACCCGAACGCCTACTGATCCGCAACCAAAACACTAAGGAGACAACTCATGTGGTATTTCGCTTGGATTCTGGGTGCGGGCCTCGCTGCGACGGTCGCCATCCTCAACGGCATGTGGTTTGAAGCGCGCGAAGCAAACAAGATCGATGCAAAGCGCTGAAAACTTGCGTGAAGGTATTGCCAAAACGCCGGACTGAGCGTATCTTTCCGGCTCCCTTCGCGGGGTGTAGCTCAGTCTGGTAGAGCGCTACGTTCGGGACGTAGAGGTCGCAGGTTCGAATCCTGTCTCCCCGACCAAAGGGTCGGAACAAAAGCCTGGAATAACGGCAACGTTGTCCAGGCTTTTTATTCGGCGGTACACAGTTACCGGCAGCCAACGCACCACGCCTTGCAGGCAGCGCTGGCTGAACAAAAGAACTTGCAGGGCACGAGGTTCACCGCTATCATAGGCGGCTCCTTCGGGGTGTAGCTCAGTCTGGTAGAGCGCTACGTTCGGGACGTAGAGGTCGCAGGTTCGAATCCTGTCTCCCCGACCAATTTGACAAAAGCCGGCCTCTGGTCGGCTTTTGTTTTTGGTGGGTTTCAAACGACGCCACCCACCGCGTCGGAGTAAGCAATGTCCACGCCCGCCCAGTCCCTCATCCGGCACCCCCTGCTCAAGGGCCGCCTGCTGGCGTTTGCCGCCATCGTCCTGGTCGCCGCCAACCTGCGCAGCGCCGTCACCTCGCTGACCCCGTTGCTGGACCGGCTGGGCCACGTGTTCGATTTCGGCAGCACCATGACCGGCGTGCTCGGCATGATGCCGACCGCCGCCTTTGCCGTGTTCGGTCTGGCCACGCCACGCATCACCCGCGCCATCGGCCTGGAACGCACCGCCGTGCTGACCATGGTGCTGGCTACCATCGGCCTGCTGCTACGCGCCTTCGCCAACGATGTCGGCATGTTACTGCTCGGTTCGGCAGTCGCGCTGGCCGGCATGGGCATGGGCAATGTGGTGGTGCCGCCGCTGGTGAAGCGCTACTTCGCCGACCGCGTGGGCACGCTGAGCACGATTTACATATCCGTGTTGCAGGCCGGCACGATGGTGCCTGCATTGTTGGCGGTACCGGTGGCCGATCAGTTCGACTGGCGCATCTCGCTGGGCATGTGGTCGCTGTTGTCGATGGCTGCGTTGTTGCCGTGGATCCTGCTGGCACGCAATGCACCGCGTGCGGAAACAACCACCACCAGCATCGAGCATGCCCCCGGCCGCGTGTGGAAGACGCAACTGGGTTGGGGCATGGCATTGATGTTCGGCATGACCTCGCTGGGCACGTATTCGCTGTTCACCTGGTTACCCAAAGTTATGGTGGAAGCAGGCGCAAGCGAGTCCTTTGGTGGCGTGATGGTCGCGGTGTACTCGGCGATCGGCCTGCTGCCCTCGCTACTGGTGCCGGCATTGGCAGTGCGCATGCGTAACCCATTCCCGATCGCGGTGATGGTGTTCGTGTTGAACATGATCGCCTTCGCAGGCCTGCTGTGGGCGCCGATGAGCGCGCCCCTGCTGTGGGCGGTGATCGCCGGCCTTGGCCCCTCAACCTTCCCGCTTGGCCTGACCCTGATCAACCTGCGCACGCGCAGCCAGGCCGGTTCGGCGGCGCTATCGGGCTTCATGCAGGGCGTTGGTTACAGCCTGGCGTGCCTTGGACCGCTGCTGTTCGGCTGGCTGCACGGCATGAGCGATGGCTGGGCATGGTCGTTTGCCTTCCTCGCCTGCTGCTCAGGCGTATTGCTGACCGGCGCGTGGTTTGCCTGCAAACCGCAGCAGCTGGAAGATCACTGGAAGTAAGCCGCGATTGATACAGAAAAGCCGCCGATGTGAATCGGCGGCTTCTTCGTATTCGCGCAAGCAACGTAGCCCGGCACCGGCGGATCATCGCGTGTTGTGGGAGCGGCGTAAGCCGCGAAGCTGACGGCATTCGAAGTCCTGGAGCTTTGTGCACACCCAAGCTACGGGCGCTTCGCGACCTACCCGGGCCACAGCGCTTGCTTGCCACAACTACTTCAGCGGATGCCTTACCTGGCCCTCACCGCGCACCACGAAGCGCTCCACCGTCAACGCTTCCAGACCCATCGGTCCATAGGAATGCAGGCGCGTGGTGGAAATGCCGATCTCCGCACCAAGGCCCAGCTCGCCGCCATCGGAGAAGCGTGAAGAGGCATTGACCATCACCACTGCCGAACGCAATGCACGCACGAAGGCTTCGCCATGCACTGGATTTCCGGTGGCGATGACTTCGGTGTGATCGGAGGTGAAGGTCTGGATATGGGCGATGGCCGCAGCCATGTCCGGTACGACCCGGATCGCGAGAATCAGATCCAGGTATTCAGCGGCGTAGTCCTCTTCTGTTGCCGGCACGACGTCCGCAAGCAACGCCTGGGTCGCTGCATCACCACGCAGCTCAACGCCCCGCTCGCGCAGCGCTGCGGCCGCCAGCGGCAGGAACCGCGCCGCGATCGCCTCATGTACCAGCAGCGTCTCCAGCGAATTGCAGGCTGAAGGGCGCGAAGTCTTACCGTCGACCAGCAAGTCCACAGCCAGCTTCAGATCGGCGCTGTCATCGACAAACAGATGGCAGACGCCCTTGTAGTGCTTGATCACCGGCACCCGCGCGTGCTCGGCAACGAAGCGGATCAGGCCTTCGCCGCCACGCGGAATCGCCAGATCGATGATGTCGTTGAGCTGCAGCAGCTCCAGCATGGTCTCGCGGCGCAGGTCTTCAACCAGCGTGAGTGCCGCATCCGGCAAATTTGCCTCGCGCAATGCGCGCTTGAGACTGGCAGCAATCGCCGTGTTGGAATGGATGGCCTCGGAGCCACCGCGCAGGATCACGCCATTGCCGGCCTTGATGCACAGCGCTGCGGCATCGGCAGTCACGTTCGGGCGCGCCTCGTAGATCATCGCGATCACGCCCAGCGGCACCCGCACCCTCTGCACGCGAATGCCATTGGGCCGGTCGTAGTCGCGGGTAACTTCGCCCACCGGATCCGGCAAGGCGGCGACTTCGCGTAGCGCATCGGCAACACCGCGCAGACGTTCTGGGTTCAAGGCGAGACGATCCAGCATTGCCGAACCCACACCCTTGTCGCGCGCGGCCTGCAGGTCACGCGCATTTGCGGCGAGGATGCTGCCGGCATCGGCTTCCAGCGCGTCAGCCATCGATTTTAGAAGCGCGCTGCGAGCGGCACCGGAAAGCAGCCCCAGCTGCTGTGCGGCATCGCGGCACTGCAATGCTAGGGTACGGATATCACTCATGTTCTGACCTGCCGATAATCAAGGAAAAACTCACAGCAACACCAAATCATCGCGATGGACCACGTTGTCGCCGTAGTTGTAACCAAGGATGGATTCGATTTCGCGGGTGTGATGCTGGCTGATGCGACGGATATCCACGGCCGAGTACTGGCTGACGCCGCGCGCCACACGCTGCTGGCCCCGCGGATCGAACAGGCGCACTTCAACCATATCGCCGCGACGGAACTCGCCTTCCGCGCCGACCACGCCACCGGGCAGCAGCGAGGCACCCTTGTCGCGCAGCGCACGGGCAGCGCCAGCATCGATCAGGATCACCCCCGGCTCCAGTGGTGCGTGCTTCAACCAGTATTTGCGTGCGGCGATGCGCGACTGCCCTGCACGCAGACGGGTGCCATGCAACCTGCCCTGGGCAAGACCACGCACTACATCGCCACTACGACCATTGAACAGGAAAGTATCGATGCCAGCCGCGCCAGCCTTGGCGGCGGCCTGCAGCTTGGTGTGCATACCGCCAGTGCCGACCGCGCTACCGCTGCCGCCGGCCATGGCCAGGACGTCCGGCGTCAACTCGGTGACTTCATTGATCGGTTGCGCATCGGGGTTGCTGCGCGGATCGGCAGTGTAGAGGCCATCGATGTCGGTGGCGATGAACAATGCATCGGCATCGACCAGCGCGGCGACGATGGCGGCGAGATTGTCGTTGTCGCCCAGTTTGAGCTCATCCACCGATACGGTGTCGTTCTCGTTGATGACCGGCAACGCGCCGAGTGCTAGCAGCTCATTGAGCGTTGCCCGCGCATTGAGGTAGCGGCGACGATTGCGCAGATCATCGTGGGTGAGCAGCACCTGTGCTACCGGGCGTTCGAAGAAGCGCTGCCACAACCCGATCAGCTGCGCCTGGCCCAAGGCTGCCAGCGCCTGCCGGGCTGCCATTGCCGCGCCAGCCTCTGCTGCCTTGGGCACGATGGCACGACCGGCGGCGACTGCGCCAGAAGAGACGATCACTACTTCACGCCCAGCCAGCACATTGGCCGAGACGAACTGCGCCAGACCGAGCGCGAAACGCGGGGTCAGACCTCCACCATCGGCTGCGAGCAGGCTGCTGCCGACCTTGAGTACGGCACGGCGCCACTGCGGCAGCGCTTGTTCGGTGAAGGGCGAAAACGAAGTCTGGATCATGGGATCAGCGCGTATTCCACTCATGGATGGTCAGCTCGGAGCTGTCGTGGATGGCCAGCGGATCAGTGGCCACGATGGCTTGGGCTGCCTCCAGCGTGTCGATGTTCTTCAACACATAGGCGCCACCTTTGCCGTCGCTGAAACCGCCGGTCAGGTGCAGTTGGTCTTTCGCAACGAGTGCGTTGAGGAAAGCTATGTGCGGGGCAATCACGGCGTCGTCGAATGACGGCTTGCGCATTGCCAGTACCAGGTAGAGCTTCATTGAATTCTCCTTTAGCTGCGTATGACACCACGCCGAAGCGGAAGTTGGTGCGATTGCTTTCGCTTGGAACTTGCTGTGGCTGTGGCCTTGGATTTGGCTGTTGCTTTGGCTGTTGCTTAAGCCCCTCTCCCGCCTGCGGGAGAGGGGTTGGGGTGAGGGCAAGCTTCTAGCTAGGCAGAAAATCAAAAGCCCCCTCATCCGCCCTTCGGGCACCTTCTCCCGCAAGCGGGAGAAGGGACAGCCGCAGCCGGAGCCGGAGCCAGAGCCAGAGCCAGAGCCAGAGCAACAGCCACGGCCAACACCAAAGCCAAAGCAAAGCCAAAAACCTAAACCAATACGGGCGCCTTTCGGCGCCCGCATCAAACCATCAGTCCTGCAACGCGCTCCAGCGCGCACTGAGCTCTTCCAACCGAAGATCCGCCGCAGCACCAGGCGACACACGTGCCGCCAAGCTACCCTCAGGCGTACGCCCCTGCCCCGCCGTATCCGCTGCCTCTGCTGCCGCCTTGTAGGCGTCCCGGAACGGTACACCCGCCACCGCAGCCTCCACCGCCACATCGGTTGCATACATGCCCGAATCGATTGCCGCGCGGATGTTGTCGTCGCGCCAATCCAGATTCGACAACAAGGCCGGCAGCAGCTCCAGCGCCGCCAGACCACGGCCAAACCCGTGCACGATCGCGCCCTTGGAGTTCTGCAGGTCGCGCTGGTAGCCGGACGGCAGCGACAGCAGCTGCTCGATCTCGGTACGTGCGGCAGCGATGCTGGCGTGGGTGGCGCGCATCAGCTCGATCACGTCCGGGTTGCGCTTGTTCGGCATGATCGAACTGCCGGTGGTGTACTGCGCCGGCAGTGCCACAAAGGCAAACTCACCAGTGGTGAACAGCGACAGATCCCAGGCGATACGACGCAGATCCAGCGTCGCACCGCCCAGCGCTTCCAACGCCGCCAGCTCGAACTTGCCGCGCGAGAGCTGCGCGTAGATCGGGCTGATCTGCATGCGCGAGAAACCCAGCGCTTTCGTGGTGTGCTCGCGATCCAATGGCAGGTTGACGCCGTAGCCAGCGGCCGTACCCAGCGGATTGGTGTCGATCAGCGCACGCGTGTCACGGGCACGGATGGCGTTGTCGATGAAGGCTTCGGCCCAGCCGGCCCACCACATGCCCGCCGAGGACACCACCGCACGCTGGATGTGGGTGTAGCCAGGCAGCGGCTGCAGCTGCTCGGCAGTCGCGCGATCCAAGGCAACTTTGGCGACCTCGGTGCTGATCTGCGCCACGCGCTCCAGCTTGTCCTTCAGCCACAGACGGGTTGCGACCAGGATCTGGTCGTTGCGGCTGCGGCCGGTGTGGATCTTGCGACCAGCATCACCCAGGCGCTCGGTCAGTCGTGCCTCGATGGCCGAGTGGCAATCTTCGTACTGCTCGTCCAGCACGAATGCGCCATTGCGGAAATCCTCGGCCAGAATCGCCAGCTCACGCTTCAGCGCAGCCAGTTCATCCTCACTGAGGATGCCGATGTGCTGCAGGCCTTCCGCATGCGCGGTGCTGGCCTGGATGTCGTGCAGGAAGAACTCGCGGTCCAGGATGACGTCGTCACCGGCCAGGAAGGTCTGGATCTTCGCGTCAACCGCGACGCCGGGTTTCTGCCAAAGCAAATTAGTCATGTCGATCTCTATAAATGCAGCTTTGTAGGAGCGGCATTAGCCGCGAAGCTGGCAGCCTCTCAGCCGCCACCCCACCAAAAATCAATACGGAACCGCCATCAACTCATCCAGCCCCAACGCCCGGTTGAGGTTCTGCAGAGCCTGCGTAGCCGCGCCCTTGAGCAGGTTGTCGATGGTCGCCACAACCACCACGCGCTTGTTGCCTGGCGCCATGGTGAAACCACCAATCTGCACGCCATGCTTGCCGGCAATGCGGCTGACCCACGGCGCCTCATCAACCACTTCGATCAGCGGCTCGTTGGCATAACGCTGCTGGTACAGCGCGACGATCTCTTCACGGCTGCGCGGCTGCTGCAGCCACAGATTGACGGTCATGGTGATGCCGCGGAAATGCGGCGCGACATGCGGCATGAACTCCACCGGCACGCCGAGCTGGGTTGCAACCTCACGCTCGTGCACGTGATTGGTCAGCGCGTACGGCATCAGGTTGTCGCGCAGCAGCTCTGGGTTGTTCTTGTCCGACGGTGTTGTACCGGCACCCGACCAACCCGATACGCCGAAGCAGGTCGGCGGGCCAGCCAGTTGGCTCAGCAGCGGCGCGATCGCCAGCTGCATGGCAGTGGCGTAGCAGCCCGGGTTGCTGATCCGCTTCTGCCCGGCATAACGGGCACGGGTCAACTCCGGCAGGCCGTAATACCAGCTGTTGTCGAAGCGGTAATCCGCTGACAGATCAACTATCAGCGTGTCCGGTGCGCCTGCGTCCAGTGCGGCAACAAAGGGTTCGCCCTTGCCGTTGGGCAACGCCAGCACCACTGCATCCACGCCCTTGGCGGCGACCGCCTCCGAGTCCAGACTTTCGTAACGCAGCTCGCCGTTGTAAGCATCGTTGTGGTCAGCCACGCGCTGTCCGGCCAGCTCACGCGAGGACACGAAGGCCAGCTCGATGCGCGGGTGTGCGGACAGCAGGCGGATCAGCTCGGCGCCGGTGTAACCGCGCGCGCCAACGATGCCTACGGAAAATTTGTTGTCAGTCATGAATGCGAATCCAGAAGGAATTGCAGGTGGGTTTTCACCGCCGGCCACTCCGTATCGATGATGGAGAACACCACGGTATCGCGGCGCGATCCGTCGGCGTGACGCTTGTGGCTGCGCAATACGCCATCCTGCTTCGCGCCAAGGCGGGCAATGGCGGTGCGTGAGGCGTGATTGAACCAGCTGGTCTCGAAGCCCACGCTGATGCAGCCTAGGGTTTCAAACGCATGTCGCAGCAACAACAGCTTGGCCTCGGTATTGAGCCCGCTGCGCTGCACGCGCGGGTGGTACCAGGTGTAGCCGATGTTCAAGCGTGGCACATCGGCTTCAAGCGCGTAATAGCGGGTACTTCCAACAACCTCACCATTGGCATCCTTGACCACGAACGCGAGCACCCTGCCCTGCGCCTGTGCTTCCAGCGCGGCGACAATGTAATGGCCTGCGCGTTCCGGCGCGGGTACGTTGGTATACCAACAGCGCGCCAACTCACCCTCGCCCAAGGCACGCTGCAGCGCATGCACGTGTTCGAGCTGCAGCGGCTCCAGCGTCACGTGCTGGCCCTTCAGGGTCGGCACCTGGCTCCAGTGCCCGGCGGTGGCAAGATCCATGCTCACCCTTGCAGGCTCGGCTTGCGCTCACCGCAATGCGCGACGTAGCCCTTGATGCTGTCGAAGTCGGTGGCACCAAACCAGAACACCTTCCAATGACCGAGCTTGTAGCAGCCATCGGACTCGGAATAGTAGAAATGATTGACCGGGTTGCCGTTGCGCGAGCGCCAGAACAGCTGCGGGGTTTCTTCCAGCATCACGTTCCATACCGCGCGCCCAAGGCCTTCGCCCTGGGCGTCATCGAGCACCGCGAACTTGTCCAGGTACACGCCTTCGGCCTCATCGGTGAGCACCACCGCCGTGCGATAGTTCTCGCTGACATAGGCGCGCAGCAGCTTGGTCTTCTCGAAGTAGTCCGGCACCAGGGTGCGGCCGAAGCTCGATTCGATCAGTGACTTCAACCGTGCGGTGTCGAGCTGATCCCACGACGTCGCCTTCAGCACCTTTTCGCCACGGCGTACCAGCGTGCCGGAACCCTTGTGGGTGAACAGCTCCTTGGCCAGATCAGCCGGGCGCGTGATCGACACCGAGGACTCTTCCGGCAAACGATCCAGAAGGTCCTTGATCTGCTCGATTTTGACCCGCATGCCGCCATGGATCCACGGCTGCTGCATCAGCTGTTCGTACTCGGTGGACAGATTGATCGAGTCGATCAGCTTGCCCTCTTCATCAAGCAGGCCACCGGTGCCGGTCAGGAAGATGATCTTGTACGGCTGCAGCTCCTGCACCAGCTCATTGGCAGCGAAGTCGGCATTGACGTTGAGGATCTGCCCGCTCGGGGTTTCGCCCAAGCTGGTGATCACCGGGATCGAGCCGGCGCGCAGGCTCGCCTCGATCGGCGCCAGGTTGACCTTCTTCACCTCACCAACCAGACCGTAGGTATCCAGATCCAGATACTCGGCTTCGAACACGCCACCGGTGATCGAAGTAGCGCGCGCGCCATTCTGCTGCAGCGCTTCGACCAGCTTGAGGTTGGACTGCTGGAACACCTTGCGCACGATCGCCAGTGCTTCAGGCGAAGTAACGCGCAGGCCATCGATGGTCTTCTTCTCGATGCCGGCAGCAGACAGCTCGGCATCCAGCTGCGGGCCAGCGCCGTGCAGCACGATCGGGGTCAGGCCCACTTCCTGCAGGAAGGACAACGACGAAGTCAGCGCCTCCAGATCGTCGCGCAGCACTGCGCCACCGACCTTGACCACGGCAAAGCGCTTGGCATCAAGCTGCGAAAAGCGCTTGAGGTACTGGCTGATTTCCTTCGCACTGGCCATGCTCGAAAGCAGGCGAACGATGGTCTGGCGGGTCTGGCGGTGCGGCTGCATGGCTGGGGACATTACTTGTATCTACATGGCGACGTTGAAGGTCGCGGGAAGGAGCCGGCGGCAAGCCGCCGGGCCACGAGCGGCTCAGGCGCCGCGTTGCAGGATCTGCAGCACCGACTCGGCGTAGCGCTGCAACTGCTCCAGCGTCACGAATTCATCGGCGGTGTGGGCCTGGGCGATATCGCCGGGGCCGTACACCATGGTTGTGTAACCACCAGCCGAGAACAGCGAAGCCTCGGTCCAGAAATCCACCGCATTGCCGATTGGCAGGCCCAGCTCGTCGGCCACATCGCGCGCGGCCAGTCGACGTTCCTCGGCGCGGGCGATATCACCGGACGGCAGGCTCGGGCCGCGGAAGGTTTCTTCAAAATGCGCGGCCTGTGGCTCGGCAAAGCTGGCGAAGGTGCCCAGCAGCGCGTCGATATCCATCGACGGCAGCGGCCGGAAGCCAAAACGCAGCTCGGCTTCGGGCGCGATCATATTGGCCTTGATGCCACCTTCGACGCGGCCGATGTTGAAGCGCAGGCCGGTCAGGCCACCAAAGCGTGCATGCGCCAGCGACTCCACATGGTCCAGCGCCTTGCCGCCCCAGCGCATCGCCTGGTGCAAAGCACTGGCGGATGGGTCCTGCTTGCCCGAGGCGTGGCCGGCACGGCCCTGGAACTTCATCAGCACCGAGCTGATGCCACGGTGCGCGAGCACTGCTTCGCTCATGGTCGGCTCGGCGACGATCACCGCTTCATAAGCGATGCCACGCGCCAGGAAGGCAGCGATGCAACGCGGATCATTGGCTTCTTCGTCACTGGAGAACAGGAACGCGGCATCGCCGTCGGTCAGGTTGGCTGCAGCCACCAGCGCTGCTGCAGCGCCCTTGATGTCGCAGACGCCGAGGCCGACAACGCGGTCGTCGAGGCGACGCATCACGTGTGGATCGGCGGACCAGTGCGGCGAATCCGGCACGGTATCCAAGTGCACGTTGAACAGGTATTTCGGCGTGCCGCGTACCGCATAGAAGCTGACCGCACCAGCACCGTGGTCGATCACCTCGACATTGAAGCCCGGCAGGTTGTCGCGCAGGTAATCAAAGATGCCACCGGTGGTGATGGCACGCGGCGGATTGCGGGTGTCGTAGGACACCAGCTTTTCCAGGTGATCGAGGGTGGATTGGAGCAGCTTGGTCATGGTGGGCAGCAGGTAATCACAGCAATGATCGGGGGGCTTTGCCTTCTCCCGCTTGCGGGGGAAGGTGCCCGGAGGGCGGATGGGGGGAGCTTTTGATTTGCCTCGTCTGCTTTGAGAGCAAGCAACGACGGAAGCAGAAGCTGCCCTCACCCCAGCCCCTCTCCCGTAAACGGGAGAGGGGCTTTGAGCATCACGCATCTCGCCTTAGCGATTTACCTGCGCGTACAGCGTGGAACTCATGCCGAACAGCTTGATGAAGCCTTCGGCTTCTTCCACGCCCCAATCGGCCGACTGTGCATAGGTTGCGCCCTTGGCATTGAGGATGTGCTCCGAACGCACTGCCACCGCATCAACGCGGCCACCGCGGGTTTCCAGCACTACTTCACCGGTGACCTTGGCCTGCGAGGCCTTCAGGAAGGCTTCGATGTCGGTCTTGAGCGGGTCGTGGTAGAAGCCCTCGTACACCAGCTCCACCCACTTGCGCGCGACTTCCGGCTTGAAGCGATTCTGCTGCTTGGTCAGCACGGTGTCTTCCAGCGCGCGGTGCGCAGCCAGCAACGAGACCAGGCCCGGTGCTTCGAACACGATGCGGCCCTTCAGGCCAATCACGGTGTCGCCGGTGTAAACGCCGCGGCCCACGCCGTACTGCGCGAACAGCTTGTTGAGCTTGGCCAGGATCTGCTCACCCGGCAGTGCCTTGCCATCAATGGCAACGGCCTCGCCTTCAACGAACTTCAGGGTGACGGTCAGCGGCTCGATCGGCCAGGCGCTGCGCGGTGCGCACCAGCCACGTGCGCCTTCGCCTGGGGCTTCCCACTTGTCGATCTCGCCACCGGACATGGTCAGGCCCAGCAGGTTTTCGTTGATGGTGTAGGCCTGCTGCTTGGCGCGCACGCCAAAGCCGCGCGCTTCCAGGTACTTCTGCTCGTAGGCGCGGGTCTGGGTGTGTTCCTTCTGGATTTCACGGATCGGCGCGACGATCTGGTAGTCGCCCAATGCCTTCACCGCCAGGTCGAAACGCACCTGGTCGTTGCCCATGCCGGTGCAGCCGTGGGCGATGATATTCGTGCCCAGCTCGGCGGCGCGCTTGAGCGCGGCATCCACGATCAGGTAACGGTCGGACACCAGCAACGGGTACTGGCCCTGGTAGCCCTCGCCGGCCCACACGAACGGCTTGACGAAGCCATTCCAGATGGCCGGGCCGCCATCGACGGTGACGTGGCTGGTGACGCCCAGCTCGGCCGCGCGCTTTTCGATGAAATCACGCTCGTCGGCATCCACGCCGCCGGTGTCGGCGAACACGGTGTGGACGTTGTAACCACGTTCCTGCAGGTAAGGCACGCAGAAGCTGGTGTCGAGGCCGCCGGAGAAGGCGAGGACGATGTCTTTGCTCATGGGGAAGGAATCTCTGCTTTGATCTTTGAGCCCCTCTCCCTCCGGGGGAGGGGTTGGGGAGGGGGTAATGAAATGGAGACGTTGCCTGGAGCGAGGAGCTTTGCCCTCACCCCAACCCCTCTCCCGCACGCGGGAGAGGGGCTTCGAGCATTACTTGCCGATCACTGCCGCCATGATCGCCTTCTGTACGTGCAGGCGATTCTCGGCTTCGTTGATTGCAATACATTGCGGCGAATCCATCACGCCATCAGTTGCCTTGACGTTGCGGCGCAGCGGCAGGCAGTGGCTGAACACGCCATTGTTGGTCAGCGCCATCTTGGCTTCGTCAACGATGAAGTGCTGGTACTGGTCGCGGATCGGCTTTTCCGGCTCCCAGTTGCCGAAGAACGGCAGCGCGCCCCAGCTCTTGGCGTACACAACATCGGCGCCTGCGTAGGCACTCTGGATATCGTGACTGACCTGCAGCGAACCACCGCTTTCGGACACGTTCTGCTCGGCCCAACCCATGTAACGCTCGTCCAGGATGTAATCCGGGGTCGGGCACAGCAGGGTCACGTCCATGCCCATGCGGGTGGCGATGGTCAGCGCCGAGTTGGCCACCGCGGTGTTCAGCGGCTTGGGATGGTAGGTCCAGGTCAGCACGTACTTCTTGCCGCGCAGGTCGCTGGTGCCGAAGTGTTCCTGCAGCGCCATGATGTGCGCCAGCTCCTGGCACGGATGGGTGATGGTCTCCATGTTGATGACCGGCACCGGCGAATACTTGGCGAAGCTCTTGAGCACCTGGTCCTCGCGGTCCTTGCTCCAGTCGACGAACTTCGGGAAGGCGCGCACACCGATCAGGTCGACGTAACGGCCCAGCACCTTGGCCACTTCGGCAATGTGCTCTTCGGTATCACCGTCCATCACCGTGCCGAGGTTGAACTCGATCGGCCATGCATCCTTGCCCGGCTGCAGCACCACCGCGTGGCCGCCCAGCTGGAACGCGCCCAGCTCGAAGCTGGTACGGGTACGCATGGACGGGTTGAAGAACACCAGGGCGATCGACTTGCCCTTCAGGTCATCACCCAGCTTGTTCTGCTTGAACAACGACGCTTGGGTGAGCAGCGCGTCGAGCTCAGCGCGGCTCCAGTCCTGGGTGTTCAAAAAGTGCTTCAGAGACATCGATCCTTCCTTTGTTGCGGAAAACCACCGTCGCCGGTGGGCGGATGCGCATGCGCGCGGCTCATTGCGTTTGTAACTTTTGCCGAACCAGAAACGAAAAAACCCAGCCTGGGCTGGGTTTTCAGAACGGACAGCACGAAGCTCCGGTCACCCAGCGAATATGTGGGATTCCGGTCGGCGGGCACGCGACGTCATGCCGGTGGCCATCCGGGCGGTGCTGGTTTCGTGCTGGAAGCTGGTGGCTTTCATCGTCGGGCATACTCGCACGCAGGTCAGGCCGGCGCAAGTGGCGCGGTGCAACATTACGGAACGCTGTTCGCGGCCGGCGGTGCCTGGCCGATATCCGGGGTGATCGACACCCGCAGCTTGAGCCGGTTACCGGGGTCTTCCGGCAGCCGCGAGCGGAATTTGATGCCCTTGTAAACGTAATCCACGTCATAGGCGATGGGCCGGCGGAATTCACGCCCAACCTCGACGATCTTGCATTCCGGGGTCAGCAGCGCGGAAGAAGTGCCAGCACCCTGCGGGGCGAGCGCCATTTCTTCTTCCTGGGCCTCCCCTTCCTGTTTGAACATGCCACGCACGGAGTCCCAGAAACGACGGAACCCGCCCTTGTCTTCCTCACCCTTGACCTGCACCGGCGCCAGCGTGCGGGTGGACACCGGCTCGCAGTGTTCCTCGGTACGGCTGGCACGCAGGGTCTGGAAGACCGGCTCGACGTTGAGCACCTGCGCATAGTCGTAGCGCACGTTTTCCATGATCACCACGCGATTGCGCTGTTCCGGTTCCTGCGCAAGCGCGGGCACGGCGGCACCAGCCAACAGGCAGATCGTCGACAGCAATGGAGCAGGTTTCATCAAAAGGTTTGGCTTTGAGCTGGGTGCGGGTGATGGGTACTAGTGTAGGCAGCACAGCTGCCCCGGGCCTGAACATTACCCATCCGTACGCGTATTGCCCAGCCCGGGGATGCCCGACCCGGCCCGGACCGCTAGAATTGGCGGGTTCGCTTACCCCCGGATTGCCATGACCCTGCGCCTGCACAACAACCTGACGCGGCAGCTGGAGCCGTTTGCTCCGCTCGACCCCGCCGCCCCCACCCTGTATGTGTGCGGCCCCACGGTCTATAACTATGTACATATCGGCAATGCGCGCGGCCCGGTGGTGTTCGGGGTGCTGGCCGATCTGCTGCGCCGCCGTTACGGCAAATTGCGCTACGCGCGCAACATCACCGACGTTGACGACAAGATCAACGCTGCGGCCAAGGACCAAGGCGTGCCGATTTCGGCCATCACCGACCGTTTTGCCGCCGCCTACCGTGAAGACATGGCTGCGCTGGGCGTGGTGCCACCGGATATCGAGCCGGAAGCCACCGCACATATTCCGCAGATCATCGCCATGATCGAGCAGCTGATCAGCAGCGAGCACGCTTACGCCGCTGAAGGCCACGTGCTGTTCTCGGTGAGCAGTTTTGCCGATTACGGCAAGCTCTCGCGCCGCGACCCGGACGAAATGCTGGCCGGCGCCCGCGTCGAAGTGGCCCCGTACAAGCGTGATGCCGGCGACTTCGTACTGTGGAAGCCCTCCAGCGACGACCTGCCGGGCTGGGAATCGCCCTGGGGCCGAGGCCGCCCGGGCTGGCACATCGAGTGCTCGGCGATGGCTGCCGCGCATCTGGGCCCGACCATCGACATCCATGCCGGCGGCGTCGACCTGCAGTTCCCGCACCACGAGAACGAGATCGCGCAAAGCGTCTGCGCCCACGGCGGGCAGACCTTCGCCCGCGTCTGGCTGCACAACGGCATGCTCAACTTCGGCGGTACCAAGATGAGCAAGTCGATCGGCAATATCGAGCGCGTGCATGATCTGGTTCGCCAGCACCCGCCGGAAGCGCTGCGCTATGCGTTGCTGTCGGCGCATTACCGGCAGCCGCTGGAGTGGTCCGATGCGTTGATCGAACAATCGGTGCGCACCTTGGACCGTTTGTACGGCACCTTGCGTGATCTGGCTGATGTCAGTGTTGACGGCGTGATTCCGGCCGGCGTTGAGGCGGCGCTGGACGATGACCTCAATACGCCGCTGGCGTTGGCTGAAGTGGCCCGTATCGCCAGCGAAGCGCGTAAGGCCGAGTCCGGCGAGGACAAGCTGCGCCTGAAGCGCGAGTTGCTCGGTGCAGGCCTGGCACTTGGTCTGTTGCAGCAGGCACCGGCCGAATGGTTCGGACGTGGCGCTGAAGCCGGCGACGATGCACGCATCCAGGCGCTGATCGACGAGCGCATCGCCGCCAAGCAGGCGCGCGACTTTGGGCGTGCCGATGCCATCCGCGACCAGTTGGCTGCGGAGAACATCGTGCTGGAAGACACGCCGCAGGGTGTGCGTTGGAAGCGCGGGTAAGGCTTGCCCTCACCCCAACCTCTCTCCCGTGAACGGGAGAAGGGCTAGAGCGAAAGCTGCAATTGCACACATAGCGTCGGCTAACGGCGCACTGAGCCCCTCTCCCGCGTGCGGGAGAGGGGTTGGGGTGAGGGCAACAACGCCCCGACCCACACCAAAGCCCCTCGCCACCAAGGCGACCGGCCAAGCACAGGACCAAAAATGATCAACTCCCCCTTCCCGCTCGAACCCACACCCGCCGAAGCACAGGCTGCCATCGCCGAGGAGTTCTCCTTCTTCGGTGACTGGTCCGAGCGTTACCAATACCTGATCGACCTCGGCCGCAAGCTGCCCGCGCTTCCCGAAGAATGGAAGACCGAAGAAAACCGCCTGCTCGGCTGCCAGTCCATGGTCTGGATCGTGCCCGAAGGCGATGCCGACAAACTGGTATTCCATGCAATCAGCGATTCGGCGATTGTCTCGGGCCTGATCTACCTGGCGCTGCGCGTGTACTCGGGCCGCTCGGCCGCTGAAATCCTCGCCACCGAACCGGACTACGTGTCCGCCATTGGCTTGGCCAAGCACCTGTCACCGACCCGCAGCAATGGCCTTGCGGCGATGCTGGCCTTCATCCGCGACACCGCCCAAGCCAAGCAGTGAACAAAACCGGCTCCATCTCCGAACTGCTGCGCCAGCCCGGCTTCACCCAGCTGCTGCTGTACCGCATTGCCGGCATGCTGTCCTACCAGATCGTCGCGGTCACGGTCGGCTGGCATATCTACGAAGTCACCCGCAATCCGTTCTCGCTGGGGCTGATCGGCCTGGCCGAGGTGCTGCCCTACTTCTGTGTAGCGCCATTCGCCGGCTATCTGGTCGATCATCTGCCGCGCCGCAAGCTTGGTATGACCGCCTGTCTCGGCTTGATCGCCACCGCCATGATGCTGGTT
Organism: Stenotrophomonas sp. STEN030; assembly: GCF_056759995.1. Taxonomy (NCBI): domain Bacteria; kingdom Pseudomonadati; phylum Pseudomonadota; class Gammaproteobacteria; order Lysobacterales; family Lysobacteraceae; genus Stenotrophomonas; species Stenotrophomonas sp. STEN030. The sequence continues at coordinate 66,886 of NZ_JBRREB010000011.1, forward strand.
GCCGTGGCCACCGGCTGGCTACCGGTCAAAGGGGTGTGGCCGATCTATCTGGCGGTGGCACTGACCGGTATGGTCCGCGCCTTCCTGTCACCGGTCTACAACGCCTTGTTCGCACGCGTGCTCAAGCGTGAGCAGTTTGCGCGTGGCGCCGGCTTCGGCACGGTGGTGTTCCAGATGGGCATGGTGATTGGCCCTGCGCTGGGCGGTGTCCTGGTCGCCGTTGGCGGCAAGGGCCTGTCCTATGGCGTGGCGGCGACGATGGCAGTGCTGGCGCTGATTGCACTGGCCTCGCTCAAGGTCAGCGAACCCGCACCGCCGCAGACCCGCGCACCTATCTTCGCCAGCATCGCCGAAGGCGCACGCTTCGTGCTGTCCAACCAGATCATGCTTGGCGCGATGGCGCTGGATATGTTCTCGGTACTGCTTGGCGGCGTGGTCGCAATGTTGCCGGCCTTCATCCAGGACATCCTGCACTACGGCCCGGAAGGCCTGGGCATCCTGCGTGCGGCACCGGCACTGGGCTCAATCGCGGTCGGCCTGTGGCTGGCCCGGCACCCCCTGCGACGCAATGCCGGTCGCGTACTGCTGTTCGCGGTGGCCGGTTTCGGCCTGTGCGTGATCGCCTTCGGACTGTCCAGGAGCTTCTGGCTGTCCGCCGCCATTCTGGTGTTCTACGGCGCCTGCGATGGCGTGTCGGTGGTGGTGCGCTCGACCATCATGCAATTGGTGACGCCGGATGAAATGCGTGGCCGGGTCTCGTCGATCAACGGCATCTTCATCAGTTCGTCCAACGAACTGGGTGCGTTCTACGGCGGCAGCATGGCGCGCCTGCTGGGCCTGGTAACGGCAGTGGTGATCGGTGGTTGCGCGGTACTTGGCGTGGCCGGCATTACTGCATGGAAGGCGCCCAAGCTGCGCAAGCTCGACAACCTGCAGGACCTGTAGCCAGGTCAACGCCGGGGCAAGCACTACGCTTGCCCCGGCTAGTGCATCTCAAACGACAACACCCATCACGGCGCGTAGTCGCTGGCTTGCGGCTTCTCGAACGCCTGCTGCGCACGGATATCGCGCGAAGACGCACCCACACGCAGACTGTAGGTCCCTGCATCGGCTATCCAACGGCCCCGACCCGCATCGAACGAGGCCAGGTCCTTGCCTTCGATCTCGAACTGCAGCACCTGCGATTGCCCGGGCTGCAGATCACCGGTTTTGCCGAACGCGCGCAACTCCTGCGAAGGTTTTTCCAGTGCACCTTGCGGTGCACTCACATAGAGCTGCGCCACTTCGCGCCCAGCGACCTTGCCAGTGTTGGTGATCTTGACGCTGGCCCGCACCAGACCAGGCTTGCTGGCATCCACTTGCAGATCGCTATAACCGAACGTGGTGTAGGACAGGCCGAAGCCAAACGGATAGGCAACCTCCACTTTGTGCGTATCGAAGTGGCGATAACCGACCCAGATGCCATCGGTGTATTCCACTTCGGCGGCGCGGGCAATCTGGCCGAAGAGCGATTTCGCATTCGGATCCGGGCCCAGCAACTCCTTGCCAGGGAAGCCGTTGCTTGCCGGGTAATCACTCAGCTGTACGGCAAACGTGTCCACCAGCTTACCGGAAGGATTGACAGCACCAGACAATACATCGGCTATGGCATTCCCCGCCTCCTGACCAGGTTGCCACGCCAGCAGGATCGCATCGGCAAACCGGCTCCAGCTGGCTGTTTCGATTACGCCACCGATATTGAGCACCACCACCAGCTTCTTGCCCTGGCTGTGGAAGGCATTGGCGGTGCGTTCCAGCAAGGCGTGCTCGGCCGCGGTCAAGACGAAGTCCCCCTCCACCTTGCGGTCGACGAATTCACCCGAGATGCGGCCGATGGTGACTATCGCCACATCCTGCTGCTGTGCCAACTGCTGCAGTTCCGCATCGCTCATCACACGCTCGGCAATACGCGGCTTGCTCAGGTACCACTCCGTCTTCGGCAGTTTGGCAGCCTCTTCACTGATGTAGCGCGTGTAGCCCTGCTCGAGCCCACTCGCATTGCTGAAGCCCGCAGTTTCCAAACCACGCGGCAGCGCAACGGCATAGGCCTCGTTGACGTCACCACTGCCGGTGCCGCCCAGTATCACCTCATAGCTGCCATGGCCCAACAACGCCACTCGCGCCGCAGCAGGTAGCGGCAGGGTCGCATCCTTGTTCTTCAGCAGTACCATGCTTTGCGTGGCCGCACTACGCGAAATACCCGCATTTGCCCGCAGGTCTGGTTGATCCGAATGCGGCAACTGCTTGAATGCACGGCTGCGCAGCACCAGTTCCAGCACCTGGGTAACGTTGCGATCAAGCACCGCTTCATCCAACGTGCCATCGCCCACTGCGGTCAGGATCGCCTTGCGCTGCTTGCCGGTGCCTGGCATCAACAGTTCATTGCCCGCCCGCATCTGCGCAACCGCGTCCTGCCCGCCAAACCAATCGGTCATCACCACGCCCTGGTAACCCCACTGCGCGCGTAGCACGTCAGTCAACAGCCAATGGCTTTCCGAGGTATAGGTGCCATTGAGCTTGTTGTAGCTGGACATCACCGTCCACGGCTGGCCTTTGCGCGTGGATATCTCGAAACTTTTCAGGTAGATCTCGCGCAAGGTGCGCTCATCCACCTTTGCATTGATGGTGTTGCGGTTCCACTCGTGGTTGTTGACCGCGAAGTGCTTCACCGATGCGCCTACACCGCGATCCTGCAGCCCGTTCACCAATGCTGCGGCGGTCTCGCCGCTGACCACCGGATCTTCCGAGTAGTACTCGAAGTTGCGTCCGCCCAAGGGGTAGCGATGGATGTTCTGCGCTGGCGTCAGCATTACATCTATACCGTAAGCAGCGGCTTCGTCGCCAATGGCCGCGCCTACCTGGCGTACAAGTACCGGGTCCCAGGAACTGGCCAGGGCGCTGCCAATCGGAAAAGCAGTGGCATAAAAAGTCTTTCCAGGCACATCCTTCCGGGTGGGCTCTATGCGCACGCCGGCCGGACCATCGGACAACACCAACGAGGGAATGCCAAGCCGCGGCACCGCCACAGTCGCACCCGCGGCACCTGCGACTTTGTCTTCGATGGCCCCCACTACCGGCGCCTGCATATCGTCAGGTAAGCCAGCAAAGTTCATGCCCTGACCTGTGACCAGTTCAACCTTCTCCTGCAAGGTCATTGCCGCCACCACCTCCGCAAGCGGTGCCTTACCCAGCTGCGGAAGCTCTTTGGCCTGGGCCAGATTCATCACCAACACGTTGACTGCCACGCTGATCAACAAGGGCTTGAACCCCGGTTTTTTCTGCATCATTGCCATGTTGCGTACTCCGGTTTGCGCCTGCGCGGTAATGCTGGGCGCTGCATGTCTGGAAGTGGCGCGCCCGCATCCAGGCAGCGCGCAATGGTTGTTCCGGTGCAACGGCAGGCGATACGTCGCCATCAACGCATCCGCATCCCTACGGCGCCTGCCTTGTTACAGCGAGAAAGTCCGGCCACTGAACGTGGACAGAGGAAACTCAGAACGAGAACGTCAACTGGCTCTGCAGATTCATCGCATCCGGGTGTTGCGTGGTAACTATCGGGTTGCGCGTGTAGCTCAAGGTGTTTACCCAATAGATGCCGCGAAACGCACGCAAGGCATACGAGGCGGATGCCGAGGAACTGAAATGCACCGGATTCATTCCGAGCGAACTCAGGTAGCGGCGGGCGTCATCGCTCACTTCGGTGCGGGTGTAGCCTAGCGACACCATGTCCCCTGGCCGCTTCGCGAACGGTGCAAGGCTATATAGGGTTACCGCGTAATCCGAGCTGAAAATATTGTGCTCGGCCGGTGCGTAGTTGGCCTTCAGATTGAAGTACCAACCTCGATACGGCGTGGATTGATCGGGCTGGGTGAACTGGTGATCGGCCACTACATAGAACGCACGATTGGTTCCCTTGCGCTGTGGATTGCGGAAATCGGTGTAGAGCGTTCGGTTGTAGACCGTACCCTGGCGCAACCAGGTCATGCGGGTAGTCGCACTGGACGTAACCCGATAGCCGATTTCATTGACGTAGATCGGCTTGGTGCCCTCCACGCTCCATTTCAGGCCAGTAGGATTGGCCTTGCTGTCTGCCAGAAAGCCATCAGGACTCTGCGAGCGCGCTACACCAAAGTGGTCGTAGAAGCGGCCATTTTTCGAGTACAGCCGGATATCCATCCCAGGCACTGGCTTGAAGGCTGCCATGCCGGCCAGATTGGGAATGATGCTGGTGGGGCCAAGTGCCGAAGACGCGGTGCTTGCTCCCAGGAACAAACCAACAAACTGGCCCAGCATTCCGTAGTAGCCGTACTGGATGCGTACACGGCCATCAGCAAACTCCTGCTCGACCGATAGCTGCGCTACCGCTGCGTCGTCGTTCAAACCTGCATCGCGGTAAACGGTACGCCAGCTGTTTACCTCGAATGTCAGCTGTGATCGCTTGCCCCACCAGCCCAGCCGTGACAGATCATAGGTAGTGATGGTCCCCAGCGCGCCGCTGAAGCTGGGCCGCTGCCCGTTGTATTGCTGCGGGCGGGCCTCCTGGCCGCGCAGATCATAGGTTTCCGTCGCGCTGTAGTAACCCATGAACATCCAGCCGTTGTCGTACAACTTCGGCCGTAAACCGAGCAGGTCCGGCGACAGCGTTTCGCAGGTGGTAATGATGGGCGCTTCGGAACCACGACTGACGAAAGCATCGTAGTCATGGCAGCTCGGCGTCGACAGCTGGCTCGACACCTGTGCGGTAGAGGACTCAGCCTGCGGCTCAGTGCTCGACGTCTCGCCTGTCAGCGGTGCAGCAGCGGATGCGGCATCGGCTTGGGCGTAAGCCATCGACGCAGCAAGGCCCAGGCAGATAGCCAGCGTCATCCTGCTCACGATGATGGCCCTCCCGTTACAACAGTACGTGTTCATTACTTTTCTCTCCAGATTGATGAAGAGCAGCCAGCGCCACAGCGTCGACCGCCCGCGCAAACACAACCAATCGGCATGCGCAGGGCGGACACGTTGATCCATCCCAGGCACTCCAACGTCGGCCTTTCCGGCACGTTCTTCATCAGGCGGGGCTGGTCGCTGCACAGCTGCCGCAATCAGTGCTGCGGCGCGGTCCAGCTGCGTGCAATCCCCCTCCGGGATGTTGTTACGGCGATACGACTACTTACCGTTGCGCCGACGCCGCGGCAGTAAACCTACCAGTCAGTAGGTTTGTCAAAAACTGTGACGCGGGTACAGTTTCAAAACAGATAGCGTGCGTGGCAGACGCGGATACACTGCGCACCTGACCCGAGCCGGGATCGCGCTTTGCCAACCTCCAAGCAGACAACGCCAGTCACCCGTACCCGCCGACGTTCCCCCAAGGGCGACCAGCGTCGGCAACAGATTCTCGATGCGGCAATGCGCGTGTTCGCGCGCGATGGCTACAGCAATGCCTCCATCGCCGAGGTCGCAACCGATGTCGGCCTCACCCTGCCCGGCCTGCTGCATTACTTTCCGAGCAAGGCCGAGATGCTGCTGGCGGTATTGGAAGTCCGCGATCAACGCAGTCCGCGCCTGCCAGGCTACCCGCAGGATTACACGCTTGAAGATGCCGCAGCGGGACCGCCGCTTCCCTGGTCGGAGGTGCTGGATCAGTTGCGCCTGGCCAATCGCGCCAATGCCGACATTCCGGGCGTGATCAAGGCTTTCTCGCTGCTCAACGCAGAAAGCCTCAGCGACGATCACCCCGCACAGGACTGGTTCCGCCAACGCACAGGACTGATGCTGCAGTACATCGCGCACAGCCTGCGCCATGGCCAGGAAATCGGTGAGATCAGCCTCGCAGTTGATCCAGACCAGATCGCCGCCGAACTGATTGCCATGATGGATGGCTTACAGCTGCTTTGGCTGCGCCACCCGGGCAAGGTCAACCTGGAAAAGTACTTCGAAGACTATCTGCAGCGCCTGCAGCAAGCCGTACAGGTCAGCTGATGCCACGAACGTGGACAACTCTGCCTTAGCGGGCAGCTGCCTCGTTACTGCCGAGCATCAGCGCGGCGCAGGACGGAGGGTTGAGAAGACCTGCCGGGCAGCGAAAAACAAAAACCCCGCCGAAGCGGGGTTTTGTTCAACCAATACAGCTGGACTTAGTCGCCCTGCTGCTTCTGCAGGTGCTCCCAACGCTCCTGCGCATCAATCGTGCGCTCGGCGGTGAGACGGGCTTCCAGGCGATCCAGACCGATGTCTTCGCCGGTATCGACGCAGAAACCATAGTCGCCGGCTTCCAGACGCTTGAGCGTGCTGTCGATCTTGCCGATCAGCTTGCGGTAGCGGTCGCGGGTACGCAGTTCCAGCGAGTTTTCCGTTTCGCGGGTTGCACGCTCGGCTTCATCGCCGATGTCACGCACTTCCTCACGCAGGTTCTCGATGGTCTGCTTCGATTCCTCGACCAGGTCCGCACGCCAGTTCAACAGGCGCTGGCGGAAGTACTCCTGCTGCAGCGTGCTCATGTACTCCTCATCTGCGGACGGCTTATAGCCAGCCGGCAGGATCGGACGGCCAGTGGTCTCGTCGATGTTGTATTCGACAACCTTGTACTTGCTGCGCGGCGCCGGAGCGGTCGAACGCGCGGTGACAGCGACTGCAACCTTGCCGACCGGACGGACGGCAACAGGAGCGGTGGATTTGACGGGAGTTTTGACGTTGGATTTCGAAACAGGCACGGGATTCTTGGATTGCGGGGTCTTGGCCGCTGGAGCCGGCTTGGCAGCGACCGGCGCAGGTGCCGGAGCTGGGGCCGTCTTGGCGACTTCGACCGGGACAGACTTGGCCGCCGCCGGCTTTGCAGCTGGCTTCGGTACGGACTTGACCACGGGTTTGACAGGAGTCTTGAGCGTCTTGGTGGCCACTGGTTCGGCCACTTTTTTAACTACGGGTTTGGCAACGGGCTTGGTGGCCTTGGCAACCGGCGCAGCTGCTTTCTTGGCAACTGGCGCGGCAACCGGCGTGGTCACCTTTTTGACCGCTGCCTTCTTGGCAGGGGCCGCCTTTTTAGCGACTGCCGTCTTAACCGCAGCCTTCTTGGCGACGGGCTTGCTGGCAGGAGCTGCTTGCTTGACCGGCGTTTTCTTGGCGACCGCCTTGGTGGCGGGCGCTTTCTTCGCTGCCGGCTTGGCAACCTTTGCGACCGGCTTGCTTGCAACCGGCTTGGACGCCGCCTTCTTGACTACAGGTTTGGCGGTTTTCTTGGCGACCTTGACGGCCTTTTTTGCAGGTTTTTTAGCAGCCACGAAACGCTCTTCCTTGTTTCCCCCGGGGCCCGGGAAAGCGGGCCTTTATAGCCTACCCGACCAGCAGCAGCAACCGCGCCGGGCACCGTATGTGAACGGATGCCCGACCCGTGCAGTACAGGTCCGGTGGCGTCACCGGACCGTTTCGCGCAGTTCGGAACGTAACCAGGCGCGCCATCGCCCCTGGCTGGCAGCGGAAAGCACGGAGTGTTTACCGGCGCCATCCCGCATCCTGCGACAAATACTGCTCGCTTGCCAAGTGGCTTATCATTTAACCGTGATCGGCCGACTCCTCATTGCCGTACTGCGCTCCTACAAGCGCTTCATCAGCCCCCTGCTTGGGCCGCGCTGTCGTTTCTATCCCAGCTGCTCGGAATACTCCATGGACGCGATCCGTATACACGGTCCGCTACGGGGGTGTTGGCTTACCCTGCGCCGGCTGGGGCGCTGCCATCCGTTCCATCCGGGCGGACTGGATCCGGTCCCGGAGCGCGCCGATTCTCCCTCTTGCCGCTGCACAGGAAAACACTGACATGTCCTCCACCCTTATCCGCAATGCCCGCATGGTCAACGAAGGTCGCACCTTCGACGGCGACCTGCGCATCGAGAACGACCGTATCGCGCAGATCGGCAGCGGCCTGACTCCGCGCGATGGTGAGCAAGTGGTGGACGCGGGCGGACGCTGGCTGCTGCCCGGGATGATCGATGATCAGGTCCACTTCCGCGAACCCGGCCTGACCCACAAGGGCGACATCGCCAGCGAATCGGCTGCCGCGGTTGCCGGCGGCCTGACCAGCTTCATGGACATGCCCAATACCAACCCGCCGACCCTGGATTCGACCATCCTCGAAGCCAAGTACGAACTGGCCAAGGGCCGTGCCTGGGCCAATTACGGCTTCTACCACGGCGCCAGCAACGACAACCTGGAAGCGATCCGCGTACTCGACCCGAAGAAGGCGCCGGGCGTGAAGGTGTTCATGGGCGCCTCCACCGGCAACATGCTGGTCGACAACCCGGAAACCCTGGACGCGATTTTCCGCGAATGCCCCACCCCGATCATCACGCACTGTGAAGACACGCCGATGATCGACGCCAACATGAAGGCGTTCCAGGAAAAGTACGGCGACGCGCTGACCCCGGACATGCACCCGGATATCCGCTCGCGTGAGGCCTGCATCAAATCCACCCGCTTGGCGATGTCACTGGCCCGCAAGCACGGCACCCGTCTGCACGTGCTGCATATCTCCACCGCCGACGAACTGGCCCTGTTCGAGAAAGGTCCGTTGATCCGCGCCGATGGCAGCCGCAAGCAGATCACCGCCGAAACCTGCGTGCACTTCCTGCATTTCGCGCGCCCGGACTATGCAACCAAGGGCAACCTGATCAAGTGCAACCCGGCGATCAAGGAAGTGGCAGACCGCGAGGCGATCACCGCCGCACTGGCTGACGACGTGCTCGACGTGCTGGCCACCGACCATGCCCCACACACCTGGGAAGAGAAGCAGAAGCCCTACGCACAGGCACCGTCCGGCCTGCCGCTGGTGCAGTACGCGCTGGTCGCCGCGCTGGAGCGCGTGCACGAAGGCAAACTGACCCGCGAACAAGTGGTACAGAAGTTCGCCCATGCACCAGCGCAGTTGTTCGACGTCGAGGAGCGCGGCTTCCTGCGCGAGGGTTACTTCGCCGACCTGGTGCTGGTCGAGGACGTGCCCTTCACGGTCAAGCGCGAGGACGTGCTGTCCAAGTGCGGCTGGTCGCCGTTCGAAGGCACCACCTTCAGTTCGCGCATCGCCTCCACCTGGGTCAATGGCCAGCAGGTGTGGGACGGCAACAAGCTGGTGGGCGCACCGGCCGGCCAGCGCATGACCTACGACCGTTGATGCGTTCGGTCCTGATGATGGGGGCGTTGCTGCTGGCAGCGCCCCTGCTTACCGCCCTGCCCGCACAGGCCCAGGATGGCATCGGCAACCTGCTCGACAACCGCGTGGTGTTCCCGGCCAGCGCCTCGCAGGGCGCGATGGTGATCGGCAAGGTGCCGGCTGGCAGTAGCGTCCGCTATGCGGGCCGCGACTTGCGGGTCAGCAGCTATGGCAGCGTGGTGCTCGGCATCGGCCGCGACGAAAAAGGCCCGCTGCAGGTACAGGTGCAGCGCCCGGACGGCGGCAGCGAGACGGTTTCGATTGCGGTGACTGCGCGCGACTGGCCGGTAGAGCGGGTCAATGGCGTGCCGCCAAAGACGGTGAATCCGCCGCCGGCAATCGCCGAGCGGATTGCCCGTGAACAGGCGCAGGTGACTGAATCACGCAAGCGCGACGACAACCGCACCGACTTCACCCAGACCTTCATCTGGCCGGTGCAGGGGCGAATCAGTGGCCGCTTCGGCAATGCCCGTGTCTACAACGGACAGCCTGGGAGCGGTCACTCGGGCATGGATATCGCCGTGCCCACGGGTACGCCAGTGAAGGCGCCCGCAGCTGGCATCGTGACGTTTGCGGGCCCAGATCTGTATCTGACGGGCGGCACCCTGGTGCTGGACCACGGCTTCGGCATCAGCTCCAACTTCCTGCACCTGTCGCGGATCGACGTGAAGGTCGGTGACAGAATCGAGCAAGGGCAGAACATCGCCGCAGTCGGCGCAACCGGTCGAGCGACCGGCCCCCACCTACACTGGGGCATGAACTGGTTCGACACCCGCATCGACCCGCTGCTGGTGCTGGAGCGCGGCAAATAAAGCCTAGGGATTCCACGCTCGGCAGGGGCATCACCCGTAGTGCCGCGCCCAGCGCCGCCCTACAGGTGCATTCCCAACAAAGCGGGTGGGGGCGGCGTGAGCCGCGAAGCTGATAAATCAACAACGCAGAGCTGCCCTCATCCGCCCCCCGCCTTCGCGGGGGCAGGCCCTCCGGGCACCTTCTCCCGTAAACGGGAGAAGGCAGCGACTCCGGCAAACTCCGCCCTACCGCCTCAGCCTCGCGCAGCCCACCAGCTACGCAACATCAAACCCGCCGGACTCGGCTGGTATTCACCACCACGGATGCGTGCCTGCTGGCGGCCACGCGCCAGCACCGCATAGACACGGCGCGGACGTGGGCCGGCGACGCGCGACGGCCAAGCCGCCTGAAGGGCCTTGTCCCATTCCATTTCATTGCTGAAGGCCTGCGGCACCGACGCAGCATTTTCCTGCACGCGCAACGCCAGCATCTGCGTGATCAGCGCCTCGGCAGCCGCCGGCGACGGTTTGCTGTTGAACACAGCTGCTTCCACCGCCGCCGCCGCTGTCGCGTACTGCGCCAACACTTTGCGTGCCTGCGCGGCATCAGCCACGCGATCACGCGCATCGATCAAGCCCGGCAAGGCATCAGCCAGTTGCGCCCACGGCGCACGCACCGGCTCCAGCAGGCGTCCCAGCGGGTGTCGCGAACGCTGCACCTCCCAGCTGCGCAGCTCCTCGCCCCACCACGCCAGCTTGGCGTCCTGCGGCGTGGTGTCGCCACTGGCGTTCAAGATGTCGTCGAATTCCTGCAGCAGCGCGAACCAGGCCACGCTGCGCTCACGATCGGCCTCGTCGACAAAGCGCTCCACGAAGGCCCATTCCGGCCAACGCTCACGCCACTTGTCCAGAAAGCTGTCCAGCGCACTGCTCACATCAAACCTCGTTGTTGAATCAGGCCGAAGCCGGTTGGGTAGCTGGCCATGCGGCGGGCTGCCAAAGTTGTTGCGGTAACTCACAAATGCTGTCGGCCTGCCAGGCCTGCGGGTCATCACCGTGCAGACGGTAGCCCCACAACACCGCCACCGACGGCATCCCGGCGGCGCGCGCGGCAATGATGTCGCGCTCGTCATCGCCGACGTAGACACAGGCACTGGCGGCGGTCTTGATCTGTTGTGCGGCCACCTGCAGCGGCAGCGGGTGCGGCTTGCGCTCGGCCAGGGTGTCACCGCCGATCAGCACCGCGCAGCGCTGTTCCCAGCCCAGCTGCGGCAGGATCAGGCGCGCCAGATACTCCGGCTTGTTGGTGACGATGCCCCAGGTGGTGCCGTTCTGCTCCAGCGCCTGCAGCATGGTTTCAATGCCATCGAACAGCGTCGCGTACTGGCCGATCAGTGCTTCGTAGATCTCCAGGAACTCGGGAATCAACGCATGCCGTTCGGCCTCGCCCATCAGCGGGAAGGCAACCGCCAGCATCGCGCGCGAGCCCTTGGACACCGCCGGGCGCAGCTGCTCCAGCGTTATCTCGTCCATGCCACGTGCCTGCAGCATGCGGTTGGCGGTGACGACGAAGTCCGGTGCGCTGTCCAGCAAGGTACCGTCCAGGTCGAACAGCACGGCTGGCGGGAAGGAATCGGCACTCATGCCTGTTCCGGCTTGACCGCGTAGGCCAGGTAGTTGATGTCGGTGCGGCTGCTCAGGCGGGCGCGGTTGCGCCACGGCTCGTAGGCCATGCCGCTGACGTCCTGCAAGGACAGATCAGCCGCGCGCAGCCATGCACCCAGCTCGGCCGGCTTGATGAATTCCTGGTAGTGGTGCGTGCCCTTGGGCAGCAGTCGGGCGATGTACTCGGCGCCGACAATTGCCACGGCGAATGCGGCCGGGGTGCGGTTGATGGTAGACAGGAACAGCTTGCCACCCGGACGCAGCAGACGATGGCAGGCGGCGATGATCGCACCCGGGTCCGGTACGTGCTCCAGCATTTCCATGCAAGTCACCACGTCGAAACTGCCCGGGTGTTCTGCGGCCAGGTCTTCGGCTGCCTGCACCCGATAGTCGACGGTAACGCCGGATTCCAGGCCGTGCAGGCGGGCAACTTTCACCAGTTCCGGGGCCAGATCGATGGCCGTAACCTGCGCGCCTTCTTTGGCCAGCGCTTCACTGAGCAGGCCGCCGCCGCAGCCGATGTCCAGCACCTTGGCGCCGCGCAGGCTGGCGCGGTCAGCCACGTACTTCAGGCGCACCGGATTGAGCGCGTGCAACGGCTTCTGCGGGCCGTCGGCATCCCACCAGCGGGTTGCCAACGCGGCGAACTTGTCCAGTTCGGCCTGATCGAAGTTGGTAGAGGTGGAAGCTGCACTCATATCGGTTTCCTCTTGCGGCCGCGTGGGGCGGCCGGTTGCGCGGTCAGGCGCGAATGGTACGGATGCGGTCGCGCCATTGGCGCGCATTGGCGGTGATCGCGGCAATGTCCATGTCGACCAACTGACGCTGGACCAGCTTGGGCTTGCCGGCGATCCACACATCGCTGACCTGATGGCGGCCAGCGGCATAGACCAGCTGTGACAGCACATGGTGCAGCGGTTGGGTTTCCAGCGCGGACAGGTCCACGCAGGCCAGATCGGCCTGCTTGCCAACCTCGATCGAGCCGATGCGATCACCGAAGCCCAGCGCGCGTGCGCCGCCCAGCGTCGATGCGCGCAACGTACTCGCTGCATCAAGCGCGGTAGCGTCGTTGGCCACAGCCTTGGCGAGGATGGCCGCGGTGCGGTTCTCGCTGAACATGTCCAGGTCGTTGTTGCTGGCGCAGCCGTCGGTGCCGATCGCCAGATTGACGCCGGCCTTGACCAGCGCACAGGCCGGGCAGAAGCCCGAGGCCAGCTTCAGGTTGGACTCCGGGCAATGCACCACGCTGACGCCGCGCTCGGCACACAGATGGATCTCGGCATCGGTGAGCTGGGTCATGTGCACCGCGATCAAACGCTCGTTGACCAGACCCAGGCGATCCAGTCGCGCCAGCGGGCGCTGCCCGTGCAGGGCGATGGAATCGGTGATCTCCTGCGCGGTCTCATGCGTGTGCAGATGCACGCGGCTGTCGAGCTGGTCGGACAACATCCGCACCCGCTCGAAATTGGCGTCGTTCACCGTATACGGCGCATGCGGCGCGAACGCGGTGCCGATCAGCGCGTCGCCGCGCCAGGTATCGTGCAACTCGGTGGCGCGGGCGAAATACTCGTCATCAGTCTTGGCCCAGGCGCTGGGGAAGTCGATGATCACCGAGCCGACCAGCGCGCGGAAGCCGTGCTTCTTGTAGACAGCGGCCTGCACGTCGGCGAAGAAATAGTTTTCGTTGGCGCAGGTGGTGCCGCCGCGCAGCATCTCGGCGATGGCCAGGGTGGTGCCGTCAGCGACGAACTCCGGCCCGATCACCGCCGCTTCCACCGGCCAGATGTGCTCGCGCAGCCAGGTCATCAGCGGCAGATCATCGGCGATGCCGCGCAGCAGCGTCATCGGGTTGTGGGTATGGGCATTGACCAGGCCGGGGATCAGCGCCGCTTCCGGGCGCGAAACGACCTGCTTTGCGCTGAAGCGGGCGCGGGCCTCGGCACGCGGCAGCACTGCCACGATCACGCCGTCATGAATCGCCACCGCGTGGTCTTCAAGCACCACCGCGTGCGGCTCTACCGGCACTACGTAACCGGCTTCGATCAATAGATCGCACTGCTGGGGTTGGATATCACTCACGGTCATCACCTTTCTGTTGCCTGGCCCGGCAAATGCCGGATGCGAGCAGGCGCCGCATCCCCAGCACCAGCAACGCGTAGCTGCGGGGTGATAGGTGGCGGCGCCTGCATCGTATTGCTTACTTGACGCGAGCCGAGTACTCACCCGAACGCGTGTCAACACGGATGATTTCATCCTGGTTGACGAACAGCGGAACGCGGACCACAGCGCCGGATTCCAGGGTGGCCGGCTTGCCGCCGCCGCCCGAGGTGTCACCGCGCACGCCCGGATCCGTCTCGACGATCTTCAGCTCAACGAAGTTCGGCGGGGTCACGTCGATCGGCACGCCGTTCCACAGGGTCACCACGCAGGACTCTTCGCCCTTCAGCCACTTCTCGGCGCCGTTCATGCCAGCCTTGTCAGCCTGCACCTGCTCGAAGGATTCCGGGTCCATGAAGTGCCAGTACTCGCCGTCGCTGTACATGTAGTTCATGTCGGTATCGACCACGTCAGCTGCTTCCAGCGTGTCGGTCGACTTCATGGTGACTTCCTGGGTACGGCCGTCCTTGATCAGGCGGTACTTCACGCGGGTGAAGGACTGGCCCTTGCCCGGCTTGACGTACTCGGTGTCGATGATGACCGCCGGGGCGTTGTTGACCAGGATTTTCATCCCGTTCTTTACGTCGTTCATGCCGTAACTGGCCATGCTGAAACTCCTGAATTGGCAAAACCGCCGCGTGGTGCGGGCGGCCGGATTAGAATGGAACGCCCGCCATCTGGTGGGCCATCTGTTTTTCTGACCGCCAATGATAACCGCAGCCCCCGTCCTCACTCCAGAAAAAGCCATCCTGACCCTGCCCGACGACCGCTGGCAGGCGCACTGGCGCCAAGCCATCCGCGACCCGGCCGAGCTGCTGGCAGTACTGGGCTTGGATGCCGAAGCGGTGGGCGTTTCGGCCGATGCGCTGGCGCAGTTCGCGCTGCGGGTGCCGCGCGGTTTTGTGGCGCGCATGCGCCACGGCGACCCGGCCGACCCGCTGCTGCGGCAGGTACTGCCTATCACCGACGAGATGCAGGTCGTCCCCGGGTTCAGCTTCGATGCCGTTGGCGACGGCGCGGCCAAGAAAGCCACCGGGGTGATCCAGAAGTACCGTGGCCGCGCCCTGCTGGTGACCACTGGCAGCTGCGCGATCAACTGCCGTTACTGCTTCCGCCGCCACTTCGACTATGCCGGCGAGAACGCCGCCAAAGGCGGCTGGCAGGAGGCCGTGGCGGCGATCGCGGCCGACCCGGACATCGACGAAGTCATCCTGTCCGGTGGCGACCCGCTGTCGCTGAACACCTCCAAGCTGGCCGAGCTGACCGATGCCCTGGCCACCATCCCGCATATCAAACGCCTGCGCATTCACAGCCGTCTGCCGGTGGTTCTGCCCGAGCGCGTCGACAATAGTCTGGTGCAGTGGCTGAGCAGCCTGCCCTGGCCGGTGGCCTTCGTGCTGCATGCCAACCACGCCAATGAATTCGATGCCCAAGTGGATGCCGCTTTGGCCCGCATCCGCGCTACCGGCGCGCAACTGCTCAACCAGGCGGTGTTGCTACGCGGTGTCAATGACGGGCTGGATGCACTGGCAGCGTTGAGCGAGCGCAGCTTCGCCGCCGGGGTAATGCCGTATTACCTGTACCAGCTGGACAAGGTGCAGGGCGCGGCCCACTTTGAAGTCAGCGACGAGCAGGCGCTGGCCCTGCACGCCGGGCTGATGGCCCGGCTGTCCGGTTATCTGGTGCCAAAACTTGTACGCGAGATCGCCGGCGACACCAGCAAACGGCCGCTCTGAGCAGGAGCGGCTGCGCCAAGGCGGCCAAGCCAATCGGGCAGATCAGCGCACCGCCGCCATTGCGCCGCGCTCCAACAGGCTTACCAGGCCGGCCGCTTCCAGGGGCCGGCCCAGCCAGTAACCCTGGACCAGATCACAGCCGCGCTGGCTGAGCAGCTCGAACTGTGCCTCCTGCTCCACGCCCTCGGCCACCACGGTAATACCCAGCGCATGGGCCATGGCAATGATGGCCGTGGTCAGCGCCAGGTCGTCGGCATCGCGCTCCATGTCGGCGACAAAACTGCGGTCGATCTTGACCCCGTCGACCGGCACCTGGCGCAGATGACTGAGCCCGGAGAACCCGGTACCAAAATCGTCCAGCCACACCTTCACCCCGGCACGGTGCAGCTTCTCCAGCAAGGAGACAGCCAGCATCTCATCCCCGATCACCGCCGTCTCGGTCAGCTCCAGATGCAGGCGTGAAGCAGCCAGCCCGGAACCAAGCAGACTGCTTTCGACCTCCTGCAGCAGGTCACCGTTACGCAGTTGCTTCGGCGAGACGTTGACCGAAATGAACAGCTCTTCGCCTATCGAATTGCGCGGCCACTGCTGGGCCTGCTCACAGGCAGCGCGCAGCACTTTGGGGCCGATCATCTGGATCAGGCCACTCTGCTCGGCCACATCGATGAATACCGACGGTGGGATCGCACCCAGCGCCGGGTGATCCCAGCGCAGCAGCACTTCCACGCCACACAGCATGCGGTCACGGGTACGGAAGATGGGCTGGTAGACCAGACGCAGCTCGTTGCGCTCCCAGGCACCGCGCAACTCCTGCTCCAGATGCAGACGCCGCTCCACCGCATGATCCATGGCCAGGCTGTAGTAACGGAAGCAGTTCTTGCCGGCCAATTTGGCCTGGTACATCGCGATATCACCGTTCTTCAGCAACGCAGTGGCGTCCACTGCATCCTCGGGGAACAAGGTGATACCAATCGAGCTGCCAAGGAAAATTTCGCGCTGTTGCACCTGCAGCGGCTTGCCCAGATCGATCACCAGCCGCTCCGCCAGCAGTTTGGCGATCTCGGCAGCACTGCTTTGGCCCTGGCTGATCAGGATGACAAACTCGTCACCGCCAAACCGGGCCAGCAAGGCGTCATCGCCACCAATCTGCTCAACTGCATTGGAGATGTGTTGCGCAAACTGCAGCAAGGCGTCGTCACCGGCCTCGTGCCCCAGCGTGTCGTTGACCCGCTTGAACTCGTCGATATCAATGAACAACAGCGCCAAACCCCGCCCGGCCGCCTGCGCACGCAGCAAGCGATGGTCAAGGGCTTCGCGGAAAGCGAGCCGGTTGGTCAAGCCAGTTAGAGCATCGGTATAGGCCATCTGGCGGACGTCGCGGTCGTGCCGGGCGATACTCTGACTCATGCGATCGAAGGTGCGCAGCAAATCACCGACCTCGTCGCCGCGCCGGGTCGCCTGCGCCTCGATCAGGTAATCGCCGCGCTCGATACGCTGCGCCGCCACACCCAGCCAGCGGATCGGCCGCACCAGCGTGTACTGCACGTAGAACGCCATCACGCAGACAAAACCGAGCAACAGCAACATCAAACCCAAGGCCCAGACCAACTCCCGTCGCTGGGTCTCCTGCATGCGCTGCTCCAGCGCCTGCATGGACTTGGCCTCCTGAGCGCGAACCGGTGCCAGATTCATACCTACGCGCAGGCCGCCCAGCGGCTGACCACCAATCGCCAGCGGCACATCCACTTCAAGTATCGACGGCGACTCCTGCACCAGCGGCTTGAGCGACCGCACCGCCGCCTCGGCGAGCGGATCATTCATCGGTTGGCCATAACCGGCCACGTCGAAAGAGCCGTCGTGAATCAGCCGCCCCTCCGGGTCATAAACCAGCACATAGCTGACCGATTTCTGCCGTGCGGTATTGCGCACCGCCGTACCGATAGCCGCCAGATCGGAGTAGTACAGCGGATTTATCAGCGTATCGGCCAAAGCATTGGCCAAGGCGGTGCCGCGCTCACGTACGCCTTGGTCGAACACCTGGCTGAGCACTTCGCCACTGTTGCGCAAGGCTTCGCGCTGGGCGGCAGCCTGACGCACCAGCATCAGCCCGACGATGGCCACCACCACCAGCACCACCACGGCACTGGCGGCCAGGAAACGGGCCTGCAATCCAAACCGTGGCTTGTTCATTCCACCTCCATTCGGACGCGGACCAAACCACGGCGCAAACGCTCAAGCGCGCGCAGGTTTTCCGGATCTACGGGGTGAAAGCCTGTAGTGCCAAAAAACTTGGCCAGCGCCGGCCCGGCCACAGGGTCGCTGCTAGCTTCCAGCAACACCTGCTGCAGGCGGTCACGCACCGCCGGATCCAGGTCGGCGCGCACCATTTCCACCGCACGCGGGATTGGCTCGCTGCGGTACAGCACCCGCATGTCCTGGCGGAAGGCTGGCGGCATGGCCTGGTTGTCACTCCAATCGATGCTGCTGATCACCCCGGCATCCACCACGCGCTTGTGCACATAGGTGGAGATGTTCAATTCCGAGCGCACAAACACGTAGCCCACCGAGTCCTCGACCGGTGTATCGCGCGGGTCGAGCAGGATCTCAGGCTGTACGTTGTGATCTAGCAGCTCCATGGCTGGCACAAGGTAGGCACTGGTGGATGCCGCACTCTGCATCGCCAGGGTGCGCCCGCGCAAACCCTCCAACGTGGTGATTGGGCTGTCACGGCGCACGAAAAACACGCTGTGATACGCGCCCACGCCATTGCGCTCGGTCAGCAGCAGGGGCTTGGCGCCCGCCCGCTGACCCAGCGCCATCGCCGTGCCGGAGGTCTCGGTGACCCAATCCACCCGGCCACGCCGCAGATAGCTACCCATCTGCTGCGGGTCCTTGGCCATCAGGATGCGCCCTTCGACGATCCCGACGTCGCGCATGCGCGGCACCACATAATCCAGCAGTGGCTTGAGTTGGTCGTAATGCGACTTCGGATCATCACTGATCCGCCCCAAGACCAATACCGAACGATCAACCGCCCCCACCGCTACGGGCTGCAGTGCAGCCAGTGTCAGTGCGGCTCCCCAAAGCCATCGCAAGACACCCAAAACGACACCCCCTAATCCATCCCCACAGAGTACCGCTTTTAGCAAAGCGTGATGCTGGCCTCAGCCTTTACCCTCCGAGGCCAGGCGGGCCATACGCTGGGCATCGGACAGGATGCCGCGCATCAGCCGAACCTCCTGCTCGGACAGCTCAGCCTTCATGAACAGACGACGCAGCTTGCGCATGGCCGATTCCGGGGCGCGGCCCTTGTGGAAGTCGATCTGATCCAGGGTCTCACCCAACTGGCCGAACATCCCCTCCAACTGGGCATGACTGGCCGGTGCTTCATCCTGACCAGCCTCAACCGATACCGGCGCTGCCGCGCCGGGCTGCGATTCCAGCGCCGCCATCCGCACCTCGTAGGCAAGAACCTGCACCGCGGCAGCCAGATTCAGCGAGCTGAATTCAGGGTCGGACGGGATATGCACGGCGGCGTGGCAGAGCTGCAGCTCTTCATTAGTCAGGCCGGTGCGCTCGCGCCCGAACACAAAGGCCACTTCGGCTGGCTCGCCGGCCTTGGCCACGGCGCGCTGGCCGGCAGCTTCCGGCAGCAGTTCTTCCAGCTGCACCCGCCGCGAACGCGCGGTACAGCCCAGCACCAGGCGGCAATCGGCCACGGCTTCGGCCAGGGTGGCGAACACCGGGGCGTCGCCGAGCACGTCTTCGGCACCGGCCGAGCGCCGGAAGGCGTCCTCGTCCAAGGGCTTCTCCGGGGCCACCAGGACCAGCCGCGCCAGCCCCATGGTCTTCATCGCACGGGCCGCCGCGCCGATGTTGCCGGGGTGCTGTGTGCCAACAAGAACGAATCGAATATGAGCGGAAACAGACATGGCGTTAAAAAATCAGGAGCGAGACAGCTGTAGATGGTAAACTGCGCGGCCGGCCTTTGCGCCGGGCCTGCTCTTTTCCCCCGCCAATCCGATCTCTGCCCTCACGGGAGCCTTTAGCCATGCAGAAACCCGCCGTAACCGTCATGGTCAAGGCCGCTCGCCTCGCCGGCAACGTCCTGCTCCGCAACATCAACAAGCTTGAAGCCCTCAACGTGGTACAGAAGGGTCGGATGGATTACGCCAGCGAAGTCGATGCCGACGCTGAGAAAGTAATCGTCAAGGAGCTCAAGCGCGCCTATCCGGAATACGGCATCTATGCCGAAGAAGGTGGCCTGCAGGGCGTCAACCGCATGATGTGGGTGATCGACCCGCTGGATGGCACCAGCAACTACCTGCGCGGCTTCCCGCACTACTGCGTCTCCATCGCCCTGGTTGAAAACGGCGAGCCGATCGATGCGGTGATCTTCGACCCGCTGCGCAACGAACTGTTTACCGCCTCCAAGGGCAACGGCGCCGTGCTCAACGACCGCCGCCTGCGCGTGTCTGATCGCAAGGACCTGGAAGGCACGATGATCCACACCGGCTTCGCTCCGCGCGAACGCAGCCGTGCCAGCAGCCAGCTCAAGACCGTCGACACCCTGCTGGTGCAGGCTGAAGACGTACGCCGCACCGGCTCTGCCGCGCTGGACCTGGCCTACGTGGCCTGCGGCCGCGCCGACGCCTACTTCGAAGCCGGCGTGAAGGCATGGGACATCGCTGCCGGCGTGCTGCTGGTTCGCGAAGCCGGCGGCAAGGTCTGCAACTACCGCGGCGCCCCGCTGGACCGCATGGATTCGCGCGGCCCGGAGACCCAGCAGGTGGTGGCTGGCAACATCAAGGTGTGCGAAGCCCTGCAGAAGGTCCTCGTCAACACCGGCTACGCCGCCGAGTTCGATCCGAAGTTCTGATCCTGCTGGCATAAGCGGTAAGCCACCTCGAAACCGATGCCGGACACCTGGCATCGGTTTTTTTGTGGACACAGCTTTGGGCACCGTTTTTTTGTGGGAGCGGCGTAAGCCGCGAAGCAAGAAATCAATCAGATGGCACAAGCTGCCACCGATCCAATGCTGCCAGCTTCGCGGCTTACGCCGCTCCTACAAGGACGGCCTGTCAGCCAGCGCCCGCCGCGGACATGACCTCAGTTCCCGCGACCGCCTGCCGGCCCCAGCCATAACGACCTGCCAACCAGATCTCCAGCAGCACCAGCGCCATCACGATCAGCAGCGGCAGCAGCAAGCCGAAGTAGATGCCAGGCATCATCGAGCTGATCTGCGCCTTCAATAGACGGATCACCCCCTTGGTATGCAGCAGCTCGCTCATGCGCATGCCCAGCGCCTCGCGGAATACGGCTTTATCAAGTCCACTGCGGCCACCCACCTCCTTCACCAGGCTGTCCTCCACCCATCGCAGCATCACTTCACTGCGCAGGTGCTCGATGCCCTTGCGCGCCAAGCGCTGCGGCAAGCCTTCACCACTTAGCATGCTGATATCGGCAAGCCTGTGCTCACCCAGGTAGGACTCCTCCGCCATGCGTGCAGCATCGTGCGCGGAAACATCATCGCGCAGCATTGCCTCCAACTCCGGCGTATCCAGCGACCGTTCGAACTCGACCAACCAATGCTCGGTCGCAACCTGCAGATGCGGCTGGAAGTGATCGATCTGCTTGTACAGCGCACGCTGCCCACCGGCAACCAGCCCAACCTGTAATCCAATGAAGGCAAACAGCAGCGGCAGCACCACCACATAACTGGCGATCAACCAATGATGCCAACGCCGGTGCCGGGCAAGGCCGCCCCTGCGCGCAAGAGCGATCCACACTGCTACACCCAGGGCCAACCCCAGCACCGCTCCGAGCAACGAGCCGCCGATCAAGTCCAGCACGCTCAGCCCATTCCAGAACTCCATTGCCCAATATTGCGCGTCCTGCACCATATGCTCCTCATTCGCCTGTTGTGCCTGGAGGGTAGACACAAACCCATGCACCGAGGATACAAGCGTCTTATTTCTACGAATGGAAAAACACAGAACTGTTAGCTCATGCACAACCAGCAACAAAGGCACAGCTGTAGCCAGGTGGCAAAACAGACAACGCCCCTTGCGGGGCGTTGTGTTCAATCAATTGCGGTTTGCGCCGGTTTCAGCGCCGACCGTAAGCAAGCCCGACTCAGGCCACCGTCGAGGAACGCAGCGCGGCGATGCGCTCGTCCAGCGGCGGATGGCTCAGGAACAGCTTCTTGGCCGCCGAACCGGCGATGCCAAAAGCAGCAATCTGGGTCGGCAAGGTGCTCTGGCCGTGGTTGAGCTTCAGACGCTCAAGCGCAGCGATCATCTTCTGCCGGCCAGCCAGCGAGGCACCACCCTGGTCGGCGCGGAACTCACGATGACGCGAGAACCACATCGCGATCATGGTCGCGAACAGGCCGAATACCATCTCCAGCACAAACACGATGATGTAGTACGCAAAGCCACGGCCGCCGCCTTCGCGATTGCCCGACAGCGCACTGTCGATCACGCCACCAACCACGCGTGCGAGCACGATCACGAATGTATTCAAGACGCCCTGCAGCAGCGCCATGGTGATCATGTCGCCATTGGCAACGTGGGCGATTTCATGGCCAAGCACTGCTTCGGCTTCGTCCTCGCTCATGTTGTGCAGCAGACCGGTGGATACCGCCACCAGTGCATTGTTGCGATTGGCGCCGGTAGCAAAGGCGTTGATCTCAGGTGCGTCGTACACCGCCACTTCCGGCATGCCAATGCCGGCCGCCTTGGCCTGGCGGGCCACGGTGTCCAGCAGCCAGCGTTCGGTCTGGTTGCGTGGTTCGGTGATGACGACGGCGCCGGTGCCGCGCTTGGCCATGAACTTGGACAGCAGCAGCGAGATGATCGAGCCACCGAAGCCAAAGATGGCCGCCATGACCAGCAAGCCGCTCATCTGCGAGGAGTTCACGCCCAATATGGACATGACGACGCTGGCCAGGATCAGCACAGCAACGTTGGTCAGAAGAAACAGCCCGATACGGGTAAACATGGGAAACAGATCCATAAGGATTGGAGATACAGCCAATTTGCGGCGCAGACAGCTTGAATTCAAGCATTAATCTGACCGACGATTCAGTTTCGATGCCAGCTATTCCTTACCGCGGCCGCTTTGCGCCCTCCCCGACCGGCCCCTTGCACCTGGGCTCCATGCTGGCCGCCTTTGGCAGCTGGTTGCTGGCCCGCCATGCCGGCGGCCAATGGCTGGTGCGCGTGGAAGACGTCGACCCCCCTCGCGAAGTACCCGGCGCGGTCGATTCACAGCTGGCCACGCTCAGCGCGTTCGGACTGACGTCGGACTTGCCGGTGCAATACCAGAGCCAGCGCAACGCCCTGTATCAAGCGGCCATCAACCAGTTGCTGGACCAGGGCAAGGCGTTTGCCTGCCACTGCAGCCGCGCCGACCTGGCCAGCCAGCACGGCATCCACCGTCGCTGCGTCGCCAGCCAGCGGCGCCCGCAGCCGGCCATCCGCCTGCGGGTGGCCGACGGCAGCCACGTCAGTTTCAACGACGCCCTGCAAGGCCAGCAGGAGCAAGACGTAGACCGGGAGGTCGGCGACGTGGTGCTGCTGCGCGCCGATGGCTACTGGGCCTATCAACTGGCGGTGGTGGTGGACGACGCCGAGCAGGGCATCAGCCATGTGGTGCGCGGCGCCGACCTGATCGACTCCACCGCCCGGCAGATTCTGCTGCAGCAGGCGCTTACCCTACCCAGCCCGCACTACCTGCATCTGCCTTTGTTATTGGACAGCGCCGGCCAGAAGTTGTCCAAGTCGCAGGCCGCCATCCCCGTGGACAGCGCCCAGCCGGTACCGGTGCTGCGCTGGCTATGGTCCGCCTTGGGCCAACAGCCGGCCGCATTGGATGCTGCAACCAGCGTTGCCGACGCGCTGCAGCATGCTGCAGCGGCCTTTGAGCCAGCTCGCCTGCAAAAAACCTCGCTTCGAGCCCCGTTACAGCCCCCGGGCTGAGCGCAGTTTCATTAGAATCGTGGGCTCCCCTGCACATCTGCCCTGGAGTTGAGCCCATGACATCGCGCGTCGCACTGGTCACCGGTGGTACCGGCGGCATTGGTACCGCCATCTGCCAACGCCTCGCCGATCAAGGGCACCGCGTCGCTACCAACTTCCGCAACGCCGAAAAGGCGCAGCAGTGGCAGCAGACCATGCGCAGCAAGGGCTATGACATCGCACTGTTCGAAGGCGACGTGGCGCACCCGGACAGTGGCCGCGCCCTGATCCAGGCGGTCGAGACCGGACTTGGCCCGGTAGAGATCCTGGTCAACAACGCCGGTATCACCCGCGACACCACCTTCCACCGGATGAGCCCGGAACAGTGGCATGAGGTAATCAATACCAACCTCAACTCGGTGTTCAACGTGACCCGCCCGGTGATCGAAGGCATGCGCAAGCGCGGCTGGGGCCGGGTGATCCAGATCAGCTCGATCAATGGTTTGAAGGGCCAGTACGGCCAGGCCAACTACGCCGCCGCCAAGGCAGGCATGCATGGCTTCACCATCTCCCTGGCGCGCGAGAACGCCGGCTTCGGCATTACCGTCAACACCATCTCGCCGGGCTATGTGGCCACCGACATGGTGATGGCTGTACCCGAGGAAGTGCGGGCAAAGATCATTGCCGACATCCCCACCGGGCGCCTGGGCAAGCCGCAGGAGATCGCTTACGCAGTCGCCTTCCTGGTTGCCGAGGAGGCCAGCTGGATCACCGGCTCCAATCTGGACATCAACGGCGGCCACCATATGGGCTGGTGACAGCCCTCTGCTGACAGCCTGCGCCATGTTGCACAACATGGCGATTCATGTTGCGCAACAAACCTAGCCTTCTCCGACGCTTGCAACCTGTACTTTTGGCGGTTGCAAGCCCTGCTGCACTGCGCCATGCTGCGCACCTACCGTGACGAGTGACTGCTTAATGGCTGCGACCCGCATCATCAAGAAGTATCCGAATCGCCGGCTCTACGACACCGAGATTTCCAGCTACATCACCATCGAAGACGTACGTCAGCTGATTCTCGACGGCGAGGACTTCGAGGTCCGCGACGCCAAGAGTGGCGACGACCTGACCCGTTCGGTGCTGCTGCAGATCATCGCGGACAAGGAGCAGGACGGCGAGCCGATGCTGTCCACCCAGCTGTTGAGCCAGCTGATCCGTTTCTACGGTGACTCGTTGCAGGGCTTCATGGGCAATTACCTGGAGCGCAGCATGCAGGTGTTCCTGGACCAGCAGCAGCAGTTCCGCCAGCAGATGGGCAACCTGCTCGGTCAGACGCCGTGGGCGATGATGAACCAGCTCACCGAGCGCAACCTGGAGCTGTGGCAGGAATTCCAGCGCAACATGGGTACCGGCTTTGGCGGCCCGCGCCCGCCGGCAGGCACCAGTAGCAAGCCGACCGATCCGCCGCCGACCGGCAGCACCGGTGGCAAGACCCGCAGCAGCCGCTGAGGGCAACGAAAAGGCCGACGCAAGCGTCGGCCTTTTGTTTTGTGTCGCAGAGATGTTTCTGACATTTGTGCTGTTTGTGGGAGCGGCGTAAGCCGCGAAGCTGCCGCGGCATCAGACCTCAGTGGGTTCGCGGCTTACGCCGCTCCCACAAAATCACAGAAGATTGAAACTCAGCGCTTGCAGGCGCTGCAGATCCGCTCGACCTTGTAGCCTTGCGCGCGCAGCTTCTCGACCACGCCATCGCTGCCCAACAAATGCAACGCGCCCACCACCACCAAGGTATTGCCGCGCCCGGGTTGCAGCCACTGCTGCAGGCTGGGCAGCCAGGCATTGTTGCGGTCCACATTGATCCGCTGATACAGCCCCGGGTACTCGCGCTTCATCTGCGCGGCCATGTCCCGCCATAACATCACGTCATCGCCCCGGCGCCAGGCATCGTGCAGCTGGCGGCTTTGCTCATCGCCCTTGTCGACCTGCTCCAAGGCTTCGCGCAGCAACTGACGCTGCTCGTCGATGCTCATGCTGTCGAGCATGGTGATCTGCGAGGCAGCGCTTTCAAGCCCGGATGCCGGCTTGTTGGCCTGCGCGGCGCGATCCATCAGGTGCCGATCCAGCCCGGACTTCGGATCCAGGCCCTGCTGGGTCATCTGCGCGATGCTGATGGTCAAGCCAACGAACCAGGGCTTGAGCCCGGCCAGCCGATCGACTGGCATGTTGTTGGCCGTAGCCCATCGTTCAAGCCGCTGCCAGGTGGCCGCGTCAAGATCATCCTTGAGCTGGCGACCATCACGACGCATCGCCGCCTGCATCATCTGCGTGGCCAGCTGTGGCGAGTTCATCTCCTCCGGTGACAGCTCGAACAACAAACGCTGTGCACCGGTGAATGCGCGATCCACGTCGCTGGACAACGGATAGTCATCCGCCTTGAGCAGATGGAACGAGCCCAGCAGGTACAGTTCACTGCCCTGCGCGCCACTGACCTTCCACAGCAGCGGCACCGGCGGCTGCTTGGCCGCAGATTTGGGCGCTGCTGCACTTGCCAGCAACGGGCTCGCGACCAGCAAGCTGGTTGCCAACAACAGTCCTATGCGCTTGAACCAACTCATGCCGACGGCTCCTGCTTGGGTTTGGCATAGGCCTTCTCACCCGCCGTAATCTCCATGTCCAGACGGTTCTCCGGTGGCGGCAATGGACAGGTGGCAAACGGAGTGAATGCACACGGCGGGTTATAGGCGCGATTGAAATCTATCACCACCTGACTTTTCGCATCCGGCACGTCCACATCGATGTAACGCCCAGCCGCGTAACTGCCACGGCCACTGGTGCGATCAGCGACGATCACCTGCAACGGACGGCCAACATCACCCAATGCCTCCAGTCGCCAGGTGCGTCCATTGCGCTCGAACTCGATGGCGCCGGCATTGGCCAGCTCCGTGGTCAGCCCAGTGATATCGACGATCGGCATGGTTTTATTGACGTCGTGCGGCACGAAACGCGCGGTGATACGCCAGCTTGGATCCGCTGGCCAGTAATCCAGATGAGTGAAACCCACCCGTGCCGGAGCATCGGCATGCTTCACCCGCAAGCCGAAACGCGGTCCACGCTCGATCAGGCTCAAGGTGCCTTTATCATCGTCGAAATGAATCAGCGTCGGTGTTTCGGCACGGTCGCTGTGCAGTGGAATACGCCCCTTCACCACCTGCCCATCAACCTTGACCGAGATACCAGGCTCAGGCGCAAAGAACCATGCGTCGCCTACCCGCGTGACCATCCCCATACGCGGTGGCCCTGCCGCCAAACGGATGCCGCTGGTACTGCCGCTGCCGATGTAATGCGCTCTCAGATCCAGCCAATGCAGGCCGACCAAGCTGGTCCAGCCATCCGGGGCCAGCAATTCGGTCAGCCGTTGCTCGCGCCATAGCTCATTGTCATGCGCAAATGCTGGATCGACCTTTGCCGCCGGCGTTGCGTTCTTCGCATCATCACCGCAGCCACCGAGCAGCATCGCGGCGACCAAAGCCACGCTCCCCAATACGTGTTTCATCAACGCCCCCGCAGGAACCAACGATCAATTTCAGCCAAGGAAAAGCGCGCCCAGGTCGGACGGCCGTGATTGCATTGCCCGGAGCGCTCGGTGATTTCCATGTCGCGCAGCAAGGCATTCATTTCAGGAATGGTCAGTCGCCGGTTGGCGCGCACCGCGCCGTGACAGGCCATGGTCGACAGCAGTTCGTCACGTGCAGTGGCGATGCGTCGGCTCTGGCCGTGCTCGCGCAGATCACCGAGCACGTCACGCAGCAGCCCTTCCGGCTCTGCGTTGGCCAGCAGCGCAGGAATGCTGCGCACATGCAGCGAACCGGGACCGGAACGGGTGACTTCGAAACCCAGCGCAGCCAAGGTGGCAGCCTCACGCTCTGCGGTGTCAGCATCACGTTCGCCCACCGCCAGGGTCATCGGCACCAGCAGCGGCTGCGCGTGCAGGCCGATGCCGTCATGCGCATTCTTCAGGCGTTCGTAGCCGATGCGTTCGTGGGCGGCATGCATGTCCACCACGATCAGGCCCTCGGCGTTTTCGGCCAGGATATAGATGCCATGCAGCTGCGCGATGGCATAACCCAGCGGCGGCACGCCGGCATCATTGGACGTTGGCGGCAATGACGGACCGCTATCGGCCTGCCGCGACACCTCAGCGCCACCCTCGACCGGTGAATACAGCGCGGCATACGCCGATGGCGCGTCAGCGACCTGCAGGCCCAGCGGCGATTGCCGCGCCTGCCAATTGCCATTGCTACCACCGCCGCTCGCACTACCACCTGGACGCGACAGCAGATAGCCGCCTGCGCCTGCGTAGCTTGGTGCGGCCTGCGCCTGCGGATCGGCCGGATGCGCCTGCCCTGCAGACGGCTCCATACCGGCGCGGGTTTCAGCCAGCGCGTCCTTGAGTGTGCGATAGACAAAATCGTGGATCAGGCGCGAATCGCGGAAGCGCACCTCGTGCTTGGCCGGATGCACGTTGACGTCGACCCGGGTCGGGTCCAGTTCCAGGAACAATACGTAGGCCGGCTGCCGACCGTGGTACAGCACATCGCCGTAGGCCATCTTCACCGCATGGCTGACGCTGCGATCACGCACCGAGCGGCCGTTGACGTAGAGGTACTGCTGGTCCGAACTGGCCCGCGAGTACTGCGGCTGCGCAATCCAGCCGTGCAGACGCAGGCCGGCCGCGCTGTGATCCACGCGCAGTGCCTGACGTGCAAAGTCTTCGCCCAGGGTTTCGCCCAGACGTGCATCCGAATACAGATCACCAGGCTTGTAGCGGCGCGACGGTTTTCCGTTGTGCGAAACGCGCAGCTCCACATCCGGGCGCGCCAGCGCCAGCGAGCGCAGCCATTCCTCGATATGTCCGAGTTCGGTGCGCTCGGCACGCAGGAACTTGCGTCGTGCCGGCACGTTGTAGAACAGCTCGCGAACTTCAACGGTGGTACCGGGCGCGTGCGCGCGTGGGGTGACGTCGCCGAGCTTGCCGCCTTCGATCTGCAGCGCTGAGCCGTGCTCGTCATCGGCACGGCGCGAGGCCAGCGTGAAGCGGCTGACCGAGGCAATCGACGGCAGCGCTTCACCACGGAAGCCCAGTGTGGCCACCGACTCAAGATCATCCAGGCTGGCAATCTTGCTGGTGGCGTGACGCGACACCGCCAGCGGCAGCTGCTCGGCCGCGATACCACCACCGTTGTCACGGATGCGGATCAGGCGCACACCGCCTTCTTCCAGATCGATATCGACACGCGTGGCGCCGGCATCGAGCGCGTTCTCGACCAGCTCCTTGACCACCGAAGCGGGACGTTCAACCACTTCGCCGGCGGCGATCTGGTTGATCAGGATTTCCGGCAACGGACGGATCGCATTCATGCCGCACCGCCAGAGCATTGCGGGGCCTTGGCGGGGCACGGAAACGAGGATTGGAGGAGGATCAGGCTGACTTCATGCATGCCGACGATGATAGCCGAGCATGGCCTCAACACCGAGAGCAGCCGATACAGCCAGGGGACTTTCTCTTGTGGAAGCGGGGGGGGACGCGGCCCCCAAGCTGCCCGGACCCGGCCGCGCGTGCCGGGCGTAGCCCCGCGCCCCACAACAACAAAAAAACACCCCCCGCAGGAGCACGCGGAAGGAGCAGGGCGACAGGCAGC